>CAYNOF010000815.1:0-6664 GCA_964398335.1 uncultured Rhizobiaceae bacterium | reverse complement strand
AGCCTTGCCCGAGACCTACTTCACCGTCTGGCACAACGTCTTTGAGCGCGGCCAGCTCAAGGCCGGCGAGACCCTGCTGGTGCATGGCGGCGCCAGCGGCATCGGCACCACGGCGATCCAGCTCGCCAAGGCGCTGGGCTGCACCATCGTCACCACCGTGCGCAATGCCGAGAAGGCCGCGGCCGTGAAGGCGCTCGGCGCCGACCACGCCATTCTCTACAAGGACAACGAATGGGCGGCCGAGGCGAAGGCCAAGGTGAAGGGCGTCGACGTCGTGCTCGACATGGTCGGCGGCGACTACATCGGCAAGGACATCGAGCTGCTCAAGCCCGACGGCCGCCTGGTGATCATCGCCACGCAGATCGGCGCGATGTCGACCATCAACAGCGCGCTCTTGATGGTGAAGCGCCTCACCGTCACCGGCTCGACCCTGCGACCGCAGAGCATCGAAGCCAAAGGCCGCATGGCCGCCGGCCTGCGCGACAAGGCCTGGCCGCTGCTGGCGTCAGGCAAGATCAAGCCGGTGATCCACAAGACCTTCCCGCTCGCCCAGGCCGCCGCCGCGCACGCCGAGCTGGAGCGTGCGGATCACGTCGGCAAGGTCATGCTCACGGTGTAGCCGTGGAATTCGGCTGCGTGTCGCTGCGCGTCTGGCATCCCACACGGTCGTTGGCATTCCTGGCGGACGCGTTGGGTCTGACTCCGTTCAGGACATGGATGGCGGGAACGCCCCAGCAAGCGCCGTCGCAGGGTATCCACGACACCAGCTACTGGGTTTGCAGGCTGGAATTCGAGCCGCGCACCGGCTTCCTCGGCGAGCTCCGCCGCGCAGTCGACCTGTTGTCGCGGTGCGAAGCGGAGCTACGCGATCTCGCGGCCACGGGCGGCAGGATCGAGCTCTACGTGCAGCTGACCGGGTGGATCAACAACGGCGACTCGATCGGACCGCCACTGTTGCGCGCCATGGCCGATCTCGGTGTGACGCTGTCGATCGAGGTTCTTGCGAACTAGGCGGCGCGCACAGCCAGCCACACGCCCAGCAGCAAGAGGCCGACGAAGAAGCAGCGGCGGAAGGTCGTGGGGCTCAGCCGTTCGCGCACGATCTGGCCGAGCCACATGCCGAGCAGCGAGACGCCCAGCGCCACAAGGGTCGGCACGATCATGGTCGGCGCGAACACGCCGCTGGCGGCGAGCGAGGCCGCAAGCGCCAGGGTCGAGACGGTGAAGGACAGGCCCAGCGCCTGGACCAGTTCGTCCTTCTCCAGGCCGATACCTTGCAGATAGGGCACGGCCGGGATGACGAAGACGCCGGTGGCCGCAGTGATCACGCCGGTGGTCGCGCAGATGATCGGCGACAGGATCGACTCGAGGCTTGCGCGCACGCTGAAGCGGAACGCGGTGAGGCCGACGATCGCGTAGAGGATCAACGCCACGCCGAGCCCGATCGTGGCGTAGCGCGCCGAGACGCCGGTCATCAGCCCGGCGCCGGCCCAGGTGCCGAGGCAGACGCCCAGCATCATCGGCCACAGCCGCCGCGTGATCGCACCCAGGCGCCTGCCGCCCAGCATCTGCCAGACATTTGTCACCAGCGACGGCAGCGCCAGCAGCGCAGCGGCCTCGGCCGGCGGCATCAGGAGCGCCAGCAGGCCCATGCCGATGGTCGGCAAACCAAGGCCGATCACGCCCTTCACCAGCCCGGCGGGCAGGAAAATCAGCGCGATCCAGAGCAACAGGATGAGGTCCATGGCGGCGGCACCTTGACCCCACGCCTTCTCGCTCACAATCTGGAAGCTACGGATTTTGCCTTCGGAGATTCCGAATGCGCTTCGACCTCACGGATCTTCGGCTGTTCGCGCATGTCGCCGAGGCCGGCAGCCTGACGCATGGCGCCGAGCGCGCCGGGCTGGCGCTGGCCTCGGCCAGCGAGCGCGTCAAGGCGATGGAGGAGACGCTGGGCGTGCCGTTGCTGCGCCGCGACCGGCGCGGCACACATCCCACGGCAGCCGGCTCGGCGCTGCTCGACCACGCGCGGCTGATGCTGGCGCAGTTCGAGCGCATGCGCGGCGAGCTTGGCGCCCATGCGCGCGGGCTGAAAGGCCGCATCCGCGTCTTGTCGAACACGTCGGCGATCTCCGAGCACCTGCCGGCGAGCCTGGCCGACTTCCTTGCCGACCATCCCACCCTCGATATCGAGCTGGAGGAGCGCGAGAGCCCGGACATCGTCGAGGCCATCGCCGGAGGCCTGGCCGATATCGGCATCGTCGCCGACCCGCCCGACACGTCCGGGCTGGAAAGTCATCCGTTCCGCGAGGACCGGCTGGTGCTGGTGGTGCCCGCCCGCCACGCACTCGCCAGTCGCCGGCAGATCTGGTTCGCCGAGGCGCTCGACCACGATCTCGTCGGCTTGAGCCACGGCAGCGCCCTGCAGGCCCACCTCGCCCGCCACGCCGCCCGGCTGGGCCAGAAGATGCGGCTGCGCGTGCGGCTGACCGGCTTCGACGCCCAATGCCGCCTGGTCGAGCATGGCGCCGGCCTGGCGATCGTGCCCGAGACGGCCGCCGCCAGATGCCGGCGCAGCATGGCGATCCGCACCCTGCGCCTGCGCGACCCCTGGTCGGTGCGCCAGCTCAGGATTTGCGTGCGCCGCACCGCCTCCTTGCCGCTCCACGCCCGGAAGCTGCTCGATCACCTGAAAAAACCGCCAAAAAGCGTCAAATCCACAGGCCGCTGAGGCCTGAATCCGGCTTTACCCGAGGCGCCGCGATCCCTATATAACCGGTGGAATTTCTTACATTTCTGGTGGGCGGTGCCGTGCGGACGCGGGCGCCGTCCGGGACCGGAACCGCAGAGGATCCGTCATGGCTACGCCCCTGATGCCCAAGGCCACCGCCGTGTGGCTGGTCGACAACACGACGCTGAGCTTCACGCAGATCTCGGAGTTCTGCGGCCTGCACGATCTCGAGGTCCAGGCGATCGCCGACGGCGAGGTGGCGATCGGCATGGTCGGCCGCGACCCGATCGCCAATGGCGAGCTGACCAAGGAAGAGATCGCGCGCTGCGAGGCCGATCCGGCCGCCCATCTGCGCCTGCAGGTGCACAACCGGCCGCAGCCGGTGACCCGTGCCGGCGGCCCGCGTTACACGCCGGTGGCCAAGCGCCAGGACCGGCCGGACGCCATCGCCTGGCTGCTGAAGAACCACCCCGAGCTGCAGGATTCGCAGATCGCCAAGCTGGTCGGCTCGACCAAGAGCACCATCCAGGCGATCCGCGACCGCACGCACTGGAACAGCGCCAACATCAAGCAGCGCGATCCGATCACCTTGGGTCTGTGCAGCCTGCGCGACCTCAACGCCGCGGTGGAGAAAGCGCGCCAGAAGGCCGCGCGCGAGGCCTCGGCCAAGAAGCGCGCCGAGGCGTTGGCCGGTCAGGACAGCGCCACCGTGCCGCCGGCCGAGCTCGAACCGCTGGAGTCGGCGCCGCAGGACCCGGCCGACGAGGTCGAGGAGGTCGAGGAGGTCGATCCGGCGGAAGCTGATCAGCCGGACCTCGCCGAGACCGACCAGCCCGACACCGACGATCATCATCGCTAGGCTTCGACCTCATGCTGAGGAGGCCGCATCGCGGCCTTCCCGAAGCATGGGCAACAGACACCGCGCGGATTGCCCACCCTTGAGGTCGGAAACGCACAAAGGGCCTCGCGGCGCGCGCCGCGAGGCCCTTCGTCTGTCTACGCGATGGGCTTACTTCCAGGCCGGCCGGCCCATGTTGACCTGGTCCGGCGTGGTGAGCGCGCCGACCGCGGCGCCGCCCACGGCGCCCACCGCCATACCGGCCACCGGCGCGCCCAGCAACGCGCCACCCACCAGGCCGGTGCCGGCGCCGATGGCGCCGCCGCTGATCGCCCGGTCCGTCGGATTGTTGCCGCAGGCGCCCAGCGCGAGGATGGATGTGGCCAGACCGGCCGCAAGAACGATCTTACGCATGGAACCCTCCTAGCTCCGCAATTCGTCGCCGGCACAACGCGGCACGCCGGCAAGGGATGCGGCAGGGCAGCCAAAACCCTCGAAATGCCCAACTCGTGGCGAATCCGCACCCGCTTCGCGGAAATGTGATCCACCGGGCGCCGCGTTGACATGGAACCGAAACAGGGCGCAGCATTCGTGGGTCAAGGTCGCCCCGACGTCGGCGCAGCGGGTCACTTCCGCGTTCGCGACGCGCCGGTTTCCACCACGACGCCCGGGGCCGTCCGCGGCCCCTGTGCGTGGCGTCATCGACGCGCACGGACGCGGGGCTGATAGATCGGGCCTCAGTGCCAGGCCCTCCCGCCCGGTTCCGACCGGGAGACACGGGCGAGCATCCCGCTCGCTTCGCGGAGGGAGGGCTTTAACCATGGCTGGAACAACCACCTCAGACGTCGGCAGGGAACGCGCGGGCGGCGGTGCGCAGCGCGTCGTCGCCCTTGTGGGTCCGTATCTGTCCGGCAAAACCACCCTGCTGGAGAATTTGCTGTTTGCCACCGGCGCGATCGCCCGCAAGGGCTCGACGCGCGACGGCACCTCGATCGGCGACAGCAGCCCCGAGGCGCGCAAGCGCAGCATGGGCACTGAGATCAACTCCGTCACCTTCGACTACGCCGGCGACACCTGGACCATCCTCGACTGCCCCGGCTCGATCGAGTTCCGCCAGGATGCGCTGGCCGCGCTCTCCGTGTGCGATGCCGCCGTCGTGGTGTGCGAGCCGCAGCCCGAGCGCGCCGTGGCGCTGGCGCCGATCTTCAAGACGCTCGAGGATCGGCAGATCCCGCACATCCTGTTCGTCAACAAGATGGACGCCGCGCAGATCCGCGTGCGTGACCTGCTCGCCGCACTGCAGACGGTGTCGCCGCGCAAGCTGGTGCTGCGCCAGGTGCCGATCCGCCGCGTCATCCCCGGCGGCGGCGAGGAAACCGTCGGCTACGTCGATCTCGTGAGCGAACGCGCCTATCGCTACAAGAGCAGTTCCGCCTCCGACCTGATCGAGATGCCGGCCGAAGTGCTGCCGCGCGAGGCCGAAGCGCGCCGCGAGATGCTGGAATCGCTGGCCGAATACGACGACACCCTGCTCGAGCAGCTGATCGAGGACGTGGCGCCGGAGAAGTCGCTGATCTATCGCGACCTGCATGACGAGTTCGGCGCCGCCCTGATCGCGCCGGTGCTGCTGGGCGCGGGCGAGCGCGAGCATGGCGTCCGCCGCCTCCTGAAGGCGTTGCGCCACGACACGCCGTTCGTCTCGACCACCGCCAAGCGGCGCGGCATCGAGACCCACGGCGCGGTGGTGGCGGAGTGCTTCAAGGCGCTGCACCAGGGCCACGCCGGCAAGCTCTCGCTCTGCCGCATCTGGTCGGGCACGCTCGCCGACGGCCAGACCATCGGCAGCCATCGCGTCGGCGGCCTGTTCAGGCCCGCCGGGCAGAAATTCGAGAAGATCATCCAGGCCCAGGCGGGCGACATTGTCGCCATCGCCAAGATCGACGCGCTGTCGGCCGGCCAGATGCTGACGAACGCCGGCATCGCCGAGTTGGCCGACCGTCCGGTGCCCGAGCCCGCGGTCTACGCCTTCGCGGTCAAGGCCAAGAACCGCAACGACGAGGTCAAGCTCTCGGCGGCGCTGCACAAGCTCACCGACGAGGATCCGTCGCTGTCGATCGAGCATCGTGCCGAGACCGGCGAGTACGTGCTGCTGGGCCAGGGCGAGATGCACCTGAAGGTGGCGCTCGACAAGCTGGCGGGCCGCTACAACCTGCCGCTCGATACCACAGCGCCGGCCGTCGCCTACAAGGAGACGATCCGCAAGGGCACGCAGCAGCATGCGCGCTACAAGCGCCAGACCGGCGGCCACGGCCAGTTCGCCGACATCAAGGTCGAGATCCACGCTTTGCCGCGCGGCTCGGGCTTCCAGTTCATCGACAAGGTCGTCGGCGGTGCCGTGCCGCGCAACTTCATCCCCGCGGTCGAGGAAGGCATCATCGACGCCATCAAGCACGGCCCGATGGGCCACCAGGTCGTCGACATGTCGGTAACGCTCTACGACGGCGGCTTCCACGCCGTCGACAGCTCGGAAATGTCGTTCAAGACGGCCGCGCGCATGGCGATGCAGGAAGGCCTGCCGAAATGCGATCCGGTGCTGCTCGAGCCGATCCTCAAGGTCACCATCGCCGCGCCCAACGAGGCCACCGCGCGCATGCAGCGCATCCTGTCGGGACGGCGCGGCCAGATCCTCGGCTTCGACGCGCGCGACGGCTGGACCGGCTGGGACGAGGTCACCGCCCTTGTGCCCGAGGCCGAGATGGACGGGCTGATCATCGACATCCGCTCGCAGACCCAGGGCGTCGGCACCTACCGCGCCGAATTCGACCATCTGCAGGAGGTCAGCGGCCGCTCGGCCGACAAGGCCGTCGAGCAGGCCAAGGCCCGCGCCGCCGCGCGCGCCTGACGGCCGGACACAAATGCTTGAGGCGCGCCGGCTCCGGCTGGCGCGCCTTTGCCTTGTGCGGAATATTGCGCCGCGTCATCCGTTGACCGGATGTGTGTTTGTCCGAAGGAGTTGTTCCATGTTCACCCGTCGACTGCTCGTCCGCGGCGGCCTCGCGCTGGCCGCAGCGCCGGTGCTGGCAAGGGCGGCCGGC
>CAYNOF010000814.1:0-2076 GCA_964398335.1 uncultured Rhizobiaceae bacterium | reverse complement strand
GGCGGCTCGAAGGAGGCCGATGGCTGCGACGCGGTCGACGGGCCGCTCAGCAATTGCAGCAACGCGCCGGTCGAGTCGCTCGACCTCGACTACGATTTCTTCCGCGTCGCCGCCTACGGGCTCGATCCCGACTCCTTCGGCATGGGCGCGCGCCGCGGCGGCGCCGGCTTCGGCCGTCGCTACGAGATCCTCAGCGACGACGTGCAGCTCGCGATCTACTCCGACCGCTTCCGCCGCCCGCCCGAAGGCTTGTTCGGCGGTGAGCCGGGCAAGATGGGCTACTGCCGCATCCATCGCGTCGACGGCACGACCGAGGAGTTGCGCTCGAAGGCCGCCGTCGACCTGAAGAAGGGCGATGTGGTCGAGATCTTCGTCGGCGGTGGCGGCGGCTACGGCGACCCGCGCGATCGGCCCGCCGCCATGCTCGATCGCGACCTCGCCGACGGCATGCTCAGCCGCGATCCCAGGGCGAGGAAGCTGGCGGCGGAGTAACAGTCACCTTTTCTCGACGGGAGCGACACATGCCCGTACGCGTGATCGGCATGATCGGTGTGACGCCGCCGGCGGGTAATGCCTCATTGCATGTGATCAAGGGCGGGATCTCGCCGGCGTATCTGCGCGATTTTGCCAGGGCGCATGACGATGCGGGTTTCGACCTGGCGCTGGTCGGCTATACCGCGTCGTCGGCCGAGGGCTTCCTCGTGGCGCAGCATGCGGCCGCGCATACCAAGCGGCTGGGCTTTCTGATCGCGCATCGGCCGGGCTTCGTCGCGCCGACGCTCGCGGCGCGCAAGATCGCGACGTTCGATTGTCTGTGCCAGGGGCGGCTGGCGATCCATATCATCACCGGCGCCAGCGACGCGGAGCAGCGGGGCGATGGCGACTTCGCGACCAAGGAGCAGCGCTATCGGCGCGCCAGCGAGTATATCCAGGTGATGAAGCTCGCCTGGAGCCAGGAGGAGCGCTTCGACTACAATGGCAAGTTCTATCGCGTTCGTGGCGCGCGCTCCGACATACGCCCGTTGCAGAAGCCGCATCCGCCGCTGTTCTTCGGCGGCTCGTCGGAGGGCGCGCTGGTGATGGGCGCGCGGCATTGCGATGTGTTCGCGATGTTCGGCGAGCCGTTGGCGCCGACGCGGCAGCGCATCGCCGAGTTTCGCGCGCGGGCGGCGAAGTTTGGTCGGTCGCCCACGTTCAACATGTCGTTCCGGCCGATCATCGCCGCAACCGAGGGCGCGGCGTGGGACAAGGCGCGCAAGTACCTCGCCGTGATCCAGGGGCAGAACGATCCATCGGGCTTGGGCGGCAGCAAGAAGGCGCCGCTTGATCATTCGGCTGAGCGCATTCTCGAGTTCGCGGCACAGGGCGAGATTCATGACGAGCGGTTGTGGATGCCGATCGCCGAGGCCAGCGGCGCGGTGGGCAACACCACGTGCCTGGTGGGAACTCCCGAGCAGGTAAGCAACGCACTGCTGCAATACTATCGGCTGGGCGTGCATTCCTTCCTGATCCGCGGCTTCGATCCCTACAACGACGCGATCGAGTTCGGCCGCGAGCTGATCCCAAGATTGCGAGCGGGCGCGGCGGAACTCGACAAGGCGGTGGCGGCCTGAGACAGTCCCGCCCGCAAGGCAACCGTGGAGGGACCTCCCATGAAGCTCTATTTCGCACCGGGCGCGTGCTCGATCGGCATCCATGTGCTGATGGAGGAGATCGGCAAGCCGTTCGAGCGCCACAAGATGAACTTCGCCGAGCGCGAGCAGTACGGCGACGCCTTCGTGAAGAAGAACCCGAAGTCGAAGGTGCCGACCTTGGAGAAGGACGACGGCTCGGTGCTTACCGAGTTCCCCGCGATCGCGACCTACCTCGCGATGAGCAATCCCGACAAGAAGCTGTTGCCGGGGAGCGCCGACGACATGTCCAAGGCGCTGGAGGTGATGGACTACTGCGTCGCCACCATCCACATGCAGGGCTTCTCGCGCATGTTCCGGCCCGAGAACTACGCGCCGAGCAAGGCCGACCACGACACGGTCAAGGCGCGCGGCAAGGAGATCTTCGAGAAGGGCCTGGCGCTGC
>CAYNOF010000813.1:0-5291 GCA_964398335.1 uncultured Rhizobiaceae bacterium | reverse complement strand
CGTTGCCGGCAGCTTCCTGCTGTCGCCGGGCTTCCCGCGCTTCCGTATCGTGCCGATGGACGAGGACAGCGCGCATTTCTGGCACCGCCGCTGGGTGATCTTCGTCGCCTGGTTCGCCTTCACCGCCGTGACGCTGACCCTGCTGAAGACGCTGGGCGTGTCATCGGAAGCGCGCCGCCTGATTGGCGCCGTCACGTCGATCGGCCTGGTCGCCATCGCGCTCGAGGCGATCTGGCGCCGGCCCGGCGCCGATCCCGCCCATCACACGCGCCATGTCGCGGTGACCTGGGCACTGTCGGCTTTCGTCATCGGGATGTGGCTGCTGCGCGTGGGCGATGCCATGCCCATGTTCTGGAGCCTGCTGGTGATTGTCGGCACGCCGCTGCTGATCCGCATCGCCGGCCACTCGGTCAGCCATCTGCTGCGGCCGCCCGGCACCGAAAACATGGCTGGCGAGATTCCCGGCGTGGCCACCGTGGTTCTCGAGCGCGGCCTGCGCGCGCTGATCGTGGTCTGGGCGGTGTTCCTGCTGATCCACGCCTGGGACCTGAACACCGCCGAGCTGACCGCCGGCGACACGGTGTGGACGCGGCTCACGCGCGGCGTGGCCAGCGCCGTGGTGATCGGCCTGGTCGCCGATCTGATCTGGCAGATCCTGCGCGCGATCATCGACCGCAAGCTCGACGAGGCGCATGGCGAGGGCCCGGTCGACGATGACGAGGCGCGCCGGCGCGCGCGGCTCAACACGCTGCTGCCGATCTTCCGCAACATCCTCGCGGTGGTCGTCTTCGCCGTGGCGATCATGATGGCGCTGTCGGCGCTGGGCGTCGAGATCGGCCCGCTGATCGCCGGCGCCGGCGTGGTCGGCGTGGCGCTGGGCTTCGGCGCGCAGACCCTGGTGCGCGACATCATCAGCGGCATGTTCTTCCTGCTCGACGATGCCTTCCGCATCGGCGAGTACATCCAGGCCGGCAGCTACAAGGGCACGGTCGAATCCTTCAGCCTGCGCTCGATCAAGCTGCGCCACCACCGGGGCGCGCTCTACACCGTGCCGTTCGGCGTGCTGGGCGCGGTGCAGAACAGCAGCCGCGACTGGGTGATCGACAAGATGACGATCGGCATCACCTACGACAGCAACCTCGACGAGGCGAAGAAAATCATCAAGCGCGTCGGCAGGGAACTAGCGGAAATTCCCGACTTCAAGCCGAACATCCTCCAACCGCTGAAGATGCAGGGCGTCGAGAAATTCAGCGATTCGGGGATCGAAATACGCCTGAAGATGATGACCAAGCCCGGCGAGCAGTTCTCCATCCGCCGCCGCGGCTACGCCATGATCAAGAAGGCGTTCGACGAGGCCGGCATCAAGTTCGCCCGGCCGATGGCAATGCTCGCCGAGGGTGCGGGTGCGGATCCGGCCGCCGCGGCGGCCGTCCATCAGGCCCAGGTGGCGAAGGCCGCCGCCGCCGGCGGCTAGCCGCTGGTGATCGACGGCATCCCCGGGAAGGTTCACACGACCGCTTCGCCCGCGAACTGCGTGCGGTGCATCAGGCGACGGGTGGCGGGATCGAACGCGTCGCGGCGGTGCAGGGTGCAACGGTTGTCCCACATCACGAGATCGCCGACGCGCCATTGCTGGTACCAGGTGAAGCGCGGATCGGCGGCACTCTCCCACAGCGTATCGAGCAGCGATTCGCTCTCGGCGAGCTCGAAGCCCTCGATGTAGGCGTTGCGCCGGCGGCCGAGGAAGAGTGCCTTGCGGCCGGTGACGGGATGCGTGCGCACCAGCGGATGCAGCGCGCCCGGCGTCTGGCGCGGATCGGTGACGTCGGTGAAGCCGCGGCGCAATTCGCCGACGCTGTTGAGGCTGGAATCGTGGCGCAGCTTCAGCCCGTCGAGCCGCCGTCGCAGCTCGGCCGGCAGCGACTCGTAGGCGAGGTACTGGTTGGCGAAGCCGGTATCGCCGCCCGATGGCGGCACCTCGATGGCATGGAGCGCGCTCGCCATCGGCGGACGATCGACATAGGACATGTCGGTGTGCCACAGCGATTCGTAGGCACCCAGGCCGCCGATCGCCTTGCCATCCTTGAGGATGTTGGAGATCACCGAGATATAGGTCGGATCCTGGCGATGGCCGTCCTTGGCGGCGGGCAGCGGCGCATGGTCGAGCTCGCCGAACTGCGCGCTGAAGGATTTCAGCTGCTCGTCGTCGAGCGCCTGGCCGCGGAAGCGCAGCACGAGATGATCGGCCCAGGCCTGGCGGATGGTGGCGAGCGTCGCGTCGTCGAGCGGCCGGGAGATGTCGATGCCCTCGATGTCGGCACCGAGCGCCGCGCCTGTCGGCACCACGCGGATCGAGCTGGCAACGCCATGACCGTCATACTGGTCCATGTCCGCCTCCCGGGCTGCTTCAGTTGTGGAACTCCGCGATCACCAGGCGGCCATCCTTCACCGGCCAGTTGCGCGCGGGAATCTCCTCGTTGTTGAACACCGCCTTGATCGTGCGCTCCGGCTCGGCATCGAACGTCAGCCGGCCGATCGACGTGCCCGGCACGCCCTCGTTGATGCCCGGCGGCACCTTGCCGTCGAGCGTGAACTTGTCACGGCCGTGGCCGAAATAGCCGCGCGGCCGGCTCATGTAGACCACCGCGCCGGACTTCTCGTCGTCGCGGCCGAACTGGCCGGGCCGCAGATGCACGATGTCGCAGGAGCGCGTGAAAGGCGAGCGATAGATATGGGTGATCGGGCTGCCCGACACCGTGATCACGAACTCCAGATAGGCATCGGCGCTGGTCTTGAACGGACCCCAGACGCCATCGGCGCCGGTGACCTTGCGATGCGCCGACAGGCGGATGCGCCGCGCCCCGGTCTTCGCGTCGACGTCCCAGATCTCCACCGTGGCGCCGGCCACCGGCAGGTTGGTGTAGGTGCCGTCGGCGATGCCGGTGACCCTGCCGTTGAGCACCACCTCGCGCTCGGCGGCGATGAAGGTGCTGGCCGGCGGCTGGCCGGCGATGAACTCGTACATGCGCGCGAAGGCCAGCTTGTGGAAGGCGACCTCGCGATGGTCGAGCCCCGGCAGGATGGCGTTGTAGGCGCCCTTCAGCTCCGGCGCGTCGTAACCGACACCGGTGGGCTTGCCGGGCTGGCCGACAAACTGTCCGTCGGGCTGGGCGTACTTGTCGAACTTGTCGCTGCGCAGGGTCAGGAAGGCCGGGCCCGGCACGATCTCGTTGTCGCCGGCGTTGAGCTGCTTGAGGAACGGCATGGCGCCGTTGAACTCGCTGCCCACCAGCACCGTATCCGACACGATCACGCCGTGGTTGGTGCCGCCGCACAGCACGACATGCGACGTCAGGTCGGCGCCGCCGCCGTTCTTCACGAAATTGCGGATGGTGTTGCAGCCGCGCGAGGAGCCGACCAGCGCCACCTTGCGGCGGCGGGTCTGGCTCATCACCTGACGCACGAAGGCCGCCAGCTCGTCGCGCTGCTCGGTGGTCGAGGAGCGGAAAGGTTGCGGCTTGGAGTCATCGGTGCGCGCCGACGGATAGCTGAGGTCGATCGCGAACAGCATATTGCGCGGGTAGCCGTTGGACTCGAAGCGCCAGATTGTCGTGTGCCACAGCGCCGCCGTATCGCCGTTGCCGTGCACGAAGATGACCGGCGGCACGCGATCGGCGCGCAGGCGCGGCGGCTGACGGTTGTTCTGCGGCTGCTGCGCCAGCGCCGCCGGCGCCAGCCAAAGCGACGCGCCGCCCAGAAGGGCGGCACGGCGGGTGATCAGCATCGGACGCGAGGTCGAAGCCATGATGGCGACACATTGGCAAATCACGAGGGCCGGGGCTAGCGTGAGACCATGACAGCCTATCTCGATACCCCCATTGGCCGGCTGTCGGTCGATGGCGATGGCAGCGCCATCACCAAGGTGCGCTGGATCGCCTCCGATGTCGGCGACCCGCGGATGCCCGATGGCGATCCCATCGTCGAGGAGGCGCGGCGCCAGCTGCAGGCCTATTTCGAGCGCAAGCTGAAGGTCTTCGACCTGCCGCTGCTGCCCAAGGGCACAGCGGACGAGAAAGCCATATGGCATGTCATGTGCAAAATCCCCTATGGCGGGACCATGACCTACGGTGAGATGACGCTGGCCGTGGGCCGCGACCCGCGCCAGGGCGATGCGCGCGACATCGGCAAGGCCTGTGGCGCCAACCCGATCCCGGTGATCATCCCCTGCCACCGGGTGATGGCCGCCGGCGGCAAGATGGGCGGCTATAGCGGCCGCGGCGGCACCGAGACCAAGCGCAAGCTGCTGGCCTTCGAAGGCGCGCTGCTGCTGTGATCGAGCACCTGCGCGCCATGGCCCGCAACAATGCGTGGTCGAACCACCGGCTGCTGAACGCCTGCGCCCGGCTGAGCCCGGCCGAGTACGTAGCCGAGCGCACCAGCTTCTTTCCCTCGATCCGCGCCACGCTGAACCACATCCTGATGGTCGACGGCTACTACATCGACTCGCTTCAGGACATGCGCGAGGCCGCCGTCGAACGCGCCCAGGCCTTCGTGCCGTATGCGGACTTCGCCGCGCTCGACGCCGCGCAGCGGACGAGCGACCGGCGCCTGCTGGCGTTCTGCGACGGGCTCGCCGAGGACACGCTCGCGATCCCCGTCGTGATGAAGCGGCCGGGCCGCGAGGCGCCCGTCGAGCGTGTCGAGGACGTGCTGACCCATCTCTTCGTCCACCAGATCCACCATCGCGGCCAGGCGCATGCGATGCTGTCGGGCACTTCGGTGAAGCCGCCGCAGCTCGACGAGTTCTTCATGCGCGACGAGCTGGCGCTGCGGCGCGACGAGCTGCGCGCACTCGGCCTGCCCGAACGCTAGCGGCGCACGATGTCGGCGCCGCAGGCCGCCAGCTTGGCGGTCATGCCGTCGTAACCGCGATCAAGGTGGTCGAGACCGTCGAGCACGCTCTCGCCACGAGCACCCAAGGCGGCGATCACCAGCGCGGCGGCTGCCCGCACGTCGGTGCCGGTGACGGCGGCGGCGCCCAGGACCGGCACGCCACGCACCAGCGCGGTACGCCCGCGTACAACGATGTTGGCGCCCATGCGCCGCAGCTCGTCGACGTGGCGGAAGCGCTGCTCGAAGATCGTCTCGGTGATGGCGCTGGCACCGCGTGCCGTCGTCATCAGTGCCATCACAGGCGCCTGCAGATCGGTCGCGACACCGGGATAAGGCTGCGTCGTGAGGTCGACGCCGACGGTGCCGCTTGCCGCGCGACGCACGCTCACGCCGTTGTC
>CAYNOF010000812.1:0-1448 GCA_964398335.1 uncultured Rhizobiaceae bacterium | reverse complement strand
CGTAGGTCGCGCAGCGGTCCTCGTAGCGCTGCCGGTCCTCTGCCGTCAGCCCCGGTGCCGGCTTGGCTACCAGCACGCCCAGCTGTTTCGTGAGCGCCGCCAGCGCCTGCAGCTTGCCCAGCTTCAGGGTGACCCGCTGCTCGCCGTTTCTATGGTCTGCGATCCTCAGCTCGAGAATGCCCGCCTGCTGCGCCAGGCTGGCCTTGTCCAGATCGACGCGCAGGCGGCCGTCCGGGTCGACCGAGACGAAGTCGGCGACATTGGCGAAGGCGATCTTGGCGTATTCCTGGGCGATGCGCTCGACGCTGAGCACGAGCGCCTGGGTCATGCGCTGGCGGCCTTCGGCGAGGGCGGCCTCGATGCGCGGGTCGCGCAATAGCCTGGAGGCGCTGGGCTGGGCGCCGCGTGGCGAGTAGCCGGCGCGGATCTAGGCCTGGGTGGCGTTGCCATCCTTGAGGAACTCCGCGACGAAGCGTTCGTGGCGGGGTGAAAGAGGTGTGGTGTCGGTGTTCATCCGACGAGGGTACGCGCGGCGCCGCGGAGCCCCTATTTCTGCCCCTAGGAATGTCGGCGACGCCCCTTGATGCCTAGGGCCGCAAGGGATTCACGATTTCCTGGGAGCGTCGGCGTCCCCATCAGGGCGCTACCTCGGGGTCTTGCGGCGGCGCTTGCCGATGAGCTCGCTGACGATGCCGTGCAGGGTGCGGATTTCCTGGTCTGTCGCTTCCGCGCGGGAGAACAGCGCGCGGATGTTCTGCATCATGCGCGGCCTCTTCTCGGGCACCTTGAAGAAACCGGCCTCGTCGAGCTCGGCCTCCAGCCGCTGCACGAACTCCTCCAGCTCGGCTTTCGAGGCGACCACCGCCTCGTTGGTCACCAGCCTGGCGGGAGCAATCTCCCCCACCGCCTGCGACCATTCATAGGCGACCAACAGCACCGCCTGCGCCAGGTTGAGCGAAGAGAACGCCGGATTGAGCGGGATGGTGATGACCGTGTCGGCGTGCGCCAGGTCGTCATTCTCCAGGCCGGCGCGCTCCGGCCCGAACATCAGCCCGACCCGCCGCTTCGCCGCCACCGCGCGCGCCATGTCGGCGGCCGCCTCGCGCGGCGGCGCGACGCGCTGCGTCAGCTCGCGGCTGCGCGCCGAGGTGGCGTAGACCCGATGCAGATCGGCGACCGCCGCGGCGACGTCGTCGAAGACGCGCGCGCCCTTCAGCACCTCGTCGGCGCCCGAGGCGGCGCGCTCGGCGCGCACATTCGGCCAGTCGTCGCGCGGCGCGACCAGCCGCAATTCGCCGAGCCCGCAATTCAGCATGGCGCGCGCGGCCATGCCGATGTTCTCGCCGAGCTGCGGACGCACCAGGATCACGACCGGCGCGGCGGTGGCGGGCCGCGACGCCTTCGACGGCCGGCCCATCAGGCGCGCGCGCCGGCCGGCGGCGCCGGCC
>CAYNOF010000811.1:0-3779 GCA_964398335.1 uncultured Rhizobiaceae bacterium | reverse complement strand
CCAGGTCGTCTCGGGTGAGCGCGTCGACATCAAGCCGGGCAACGCGATGCCGCTGGCCAACATGCCGGTGGGCACGATCGTCCATAACGTCGAGATGAAGCCCGGCAAGGGCGGCCAGATCGCGCGTTCGGCCGGCACCTATGTCCAGCTGGTCGGCAAGGACCAGGGCATGGCGCAGCTCAAGCTGAGCTCGGGCGAGGTGCGCATGGTGCGCGCCGAGTGCCTGGCGACGATCGGCGCCGTGAGCAACCCGGACCAGCAGAACATCAACTACGGCAAGGCCGGCCGCATGCGCTGGCTGGGCTACCGCCCGGTCACCCGCGGCGTCGCCATGAACCCGATCGACCATCCGCACGGCGGCGGCGAAGGCCGCACCTCGGGTGGCCGTCACCCCGTGACGCCTTGGGGCAAGCCCACGAAGGGCAAGAAGACCCGCAAGAACAAGGCGACCGACAAGATGATCATCCGGCGCCGTCACGCGACGCGCTGATACGCGACGGATTGAAGGAGGACGAACGTGGCACGTTCAGTTTGGAAAGGACCGATGGTCGACGGCTACCTGCTCGACAAGGCAGAGGCCGCCCGGCAGTCGACCCGCAACGAGGTCATCCGGACCTGGTCGCGGCGCTCGACCATCCTGCCGCAATTCGTCGGCCTGACCTTTGGCGTCTACAACGGCCAGAAGTTCATCCCGGTGAACGTCACCGAGGAGATGGTCGGCCACAAGTTCGGCGAGTTCTCGCCGACCCGGAACTTCCACGGGCACTCCGGTGCCGGTGACAAGAAGGCGGCGAAGTAGGTCACGCCATGAGCAAGAAACCCAACGAGCGCCGCGAGGCGGAGAACGAGGCCAAGTCGGTCCTGCGCGTGCTGCGCGTCAGCCCGCGCAAGCTGAACCTGGTCGCCCAGCAGATCCGCGGCATGGGCGCCGGCAAGGCGCTCAACGAGCTCGCCTTCTCGCGCAAGCGCATCGCTCTGGACGTGCGCAAGGCGCTGCAGTCGGCGGTCGCCAACGCCGAGAACAACCACCAGCTCGACGTCGACCGGCTGTTTGTCTCGGAGGCCAGCGTCGGCAAGGGCATCGTCATGAAGCGCTTCCACACCCGCGCGCGCGGCCGCAGCGCGGGCATCCAGAAGCCGTTCAGCCAATTGACCATCGTCGTGCGCGAGCGCGCGCAGGAGGAGGCGAACTAATGGGTCAGAAGGTCAACCCGATCGGCCTGCGCCTCGGTATCAACCGGACGTGGGATTCGCGCTGGTACGCCGGCGAGGGCGCCTATGCGCGCCTGCTGCACGAGGACATCCGCATCCGCGATTTCCTGCGCGAGCGGCTGCGCCAGGCCGGCGTCAGCAAGATCGTCATCGAGCGCCCGGCCAAGAAGGCGCGCGTGACCATCCACACCGCGCGCCCCGGCGTCGTCATCGGCAAGAAGGGCGCCGACATCGAGAAGCTGCGCTCAGAGCTCGGCAAGATGAGCCAGGCCGAGGTCAGCCTGAACATCGTCGAGATCCGCAAGCCGGAGATCGATGCGACGCTGATCGCCGAGAACATCGCCCAGCAGCTCGAGCGCCGCGTCGCCTTCCGTCGCGCCATGAAGCGCGCCGTGCAGTCGGCCATGCGCCTGGGTGCGCTCGGCATCCGCATCAACTGCTCGGGTCGCCTGGGCGGCGCCGAGATCGCGCGCATGGAGTGGTACCGCGAGGGTCGCGTGCCGCTGCACACGCTGCGCGCCGACGTCGACTACGGCACGGCGACGGCGTTCACCACCTTCGGCACCTGCGGCGTCAAGGTCTGGGTGTTCAAGGGCGAGATCATGGTCCACGACCCGATGGTCCAGGACAAGCGCCTCGAAGAAGCCCAGGCCGGGCGCTGAGGCGGGATAGGGCAGTGTCATGCTGAGTCCGAAAAGAACCAAGTACCGCAAGGCCTTCAAGGGCCGCATCAAGGGCCAGGCCAAGGGCGGCACCACGCTGGCCTTCGGCGAGTACGGCCTGAAGGCGCTCGAGCCGGAGCGCGTCACCGCGCGCCAGATCGAGGCCGCGCGCCGCGCCATCACGCGTCACATGAAGCGTGCCGGCCGCGTCTGGATCCGCATCTTCCCGGACCTGCCGGTGTCGATGAAGCCGGCCGAGGTGCGCATGGGCTCGGGCAAGGGCTCGCCGGAGTTCTGGGCCTGCCGCATCAAGCCGGGCCGCGTGATGTTCGAGATCGGCGGCGTGCCGCATGCCGTGGCCAAGGAGGCTTTCGACCTCGCCGCCGCGAAGCTGCCGATCAAGACCAAGTTCGTCGCTCGCATGAGCGAGGGAGGCGCGTGATGAAGGCCAGCGATATTCGCGCCAAGACGGCCGACGAGCTCAAGACCCAGCTCGGCGACCTGCGCAAGGAAGCGTTCAACCTGCGTTTCCAGCAGGCCAACGGGGTGATCGGTCCGCAGTCGGGCAACACGGCCCGCGTCGAGGCGGTGCGTCGCGACATCGCGCGCATCCTGACCGTGCTCAAGCAAAAAGCGCCGCCCAAGGAGCATTGAGATGCCGAAGCGAATCCTGGAAGGCGTCGTCGTCAGCGACAAGATGGACAAGACCGTCGTTGTCGAGGTCGAGCGCCGCGTTCAGCACCCGGTCTACAAGAAGTTCATCCGGCGCTCCAAGCGCTACCACGCGCACGACGAGTCCAACGCCATCAAGGCGGGCGAGACCGTGCGCATCATCGAGAGCCGGCCGCTGTCGAAGACCAAGCGGTGGGTCGTGATCACCGAGGGCGAACAGGCGTCCTGACGGACGGCTGGGCGAAGCATTTTGGGAGCGGCGGGTCACCCGCCGGGTAGGCAGACATGATCCAGATGCAGACGAACCTCGACGTCGCCGACAATTCCGGCGCCAAGAGGGTGCAGTGCATCAAGGTGCTGGGCGGTTCGAAGCGCAAGTTCGCGACCATCGGCGACGTCATCGTCGTCGCGGTCAAGGACGCGATCCCGCGCGGCAAGGTGAAGAAGGGCGAGGTGGCCCGCGCGGTCATCGTGCGCACCGCCGCGGCGATCCGCCGTCCCGACGGCAGCGCCATCCGCTTCGACCGCAACGCCGCGGTGCTCGTCAACAAGCAGGACGAGCCGGTCGGCACCCGTATCTTCGGGCCGGTCACTCGCGAGCTGCGCGCGCGCAAGTTCATGAAGATCATCTCCCTGGCACCGGAAGTGCTGTGAGGACGCGATGCCGAAACTGAAGATCCGCAAGGGCGACCGCGTGGTCGTCATCACCGGCCGGGACAAGGGCAAAGAGGGTGAAGTCACCCAGGTGCTGCCCGAAATCAGCCGCGTCGTCGTCCAGGGCGTCAACATGATGAAGCGACACCAGAAGGCGCGCCGCGCCGGCGAGGAGAGCGCCATCATCGCCAAGGAAGCCTCGATCCACGTCTCCAACGTGGCTCACATCGACCCGTCGAGCGGCAAGCCGACGCGCGTCGGATTCAAGTTCCTCGACGACGGCCGCAAGGTGCGCATCGCGCGCGCCTCCGGCGAGTCGATCGATCGCTAGGGGAGGGGGAATCATGCCCACCCGTCTGCAAGAGCACTACGTCAACACGGTTCGCGCCGAGCTGCTGAAGCAGTTCGGCTACCCGAACCAGATGGAAGTGCCGAAGCTCGACAAGGTCGTGATCAACATGGGCGTCGGCGAGGCCGTCGCCGACCGCAAGGCGGTCGACAACGCCGCCGTCGAGCTCGCCCGCATCTCCGGCCAGAAGCCGGTGATCACCAAGGCGCGCAAGTCGATCGCCACCTACA
>CAYNOF010000810.1:0-1812 GCA_964398335.1 uncultured Rhizobiaceae bacterium | reverse complement strand
GAACGAGCGCCAGTCGATCACACCGCGGTCGGTCGTCTGGTTGATCGTCAGCTGGCTGGTGCCGCTCTGCGTGATCGTCGCGCTGCCGCCCGTCACCACCCCGCCCGTCGGCAGTTGCGACGTGTTCTGCGCCAGCGCGTGGCCATTGAAGGCGAACAGGCCGCAGGCGACCAACGCCGCGAAAGCCGTGCCGCAGAGCAACGCGCCGCGCCCGCCGTGATGGATCGCGGGCGTCTGCACCCGGCTAACCACCGGCGCGGCGACGGAGCGCACACGCTGCCGCCGTGACCGGGCGATCATCTGTCGCTGTGACATGACCTTCGCTCCCCGCTGACGGATCAGGGCTCTCCGGTCCCCGATCCGTCGGCACACACGTTCCGACTGCGCGCCCCCTAGAAACGGGTAGTCGCGCGGAAATAAGCACCCCAAGGTTTCAAGCGAGGCGCCGCCGCGCCATCGACGTCGAGATCGAGCCGGCGAACGGCCTCGGCCTCGACAGTCAGCGTGTCGCCCACATTGGCACGCACGCCAAAACCGTACGATCTCGCAACAATCGTCGGCGTCTCGAAACTCGCCAGGTTCCAAGCCTTACCGTAATCATAGAACGCGTAGAGCTGCAGCGGAAGACCGCGCACGCGCCCTGCGACACTGGCGGGCGCCGAGCTCGGCTGCACGTCGCTGTACGGCACGGCGAAGGAGAGCTGCAGCTCGATCGAGGCGGCGATCGCCCGATCGCCGGTGACCTGGCCGGCGTAGTAGCCGCGGCCCAGGCGCTCGCCGCCGAGGAAGAACTTCTCGCTGGGCGGCAGGATGTTGTCGGTCAGCTGGGCTGCGCCGGTGACGAACAGGTTGAGCGCGAAATCCTCGTCGCTGTAGAGGCCCTGCAGGCGCGAGAGCTCGGCGTTGACCTTGAAGTAGTTGGGATCGGCGCCCTGGCGCGGCAGCAGCTGGTCGCCCGCCTTGCTGGCGCCCAGCACGTTGACGCCCTTGCTGAAGCGGATGTTGCCGTAGGTCACGCCGTTGAACGGATCGCGATAGCTGGCGTCGATCCAGCCGCGCACCGAGCGCAGGTCGACCGCGCTCAGCCGGATGTTGCCGGTGACGTCGACGATCGAGCGGTAATAGTCGAACGAGCCGTTGAGCGCGACGTTGACGCGGCGCGAGCGGATGATCGGGTGGTAGAGCTGCAGGCCGGCGATGGTGACCTGGCCGAAATACCCGGTCTGGCTGATCGGATCGCCCGGCTTGATGCGGCCGTAGCCGCCATAGAGGCGGAAGCGGAAGCCTTCCGAGCCGATATAGCCGCTATAGGCGCCCTGCAGGAAGTTGTTCTCCGAATCGAGCGTCGTGAAATAGCTGAGCTCGAGGCGGTCGCCGATCGAGGTGAAGGAGTTGATGCCGCCGGCGAACAGGCTCTGCACCGGTCCGGTGAAATTGGCGCCGCGGTTGTCGGTCTGGTTGAACAGGTCCCACCACTCGCGGGTGAGCTGCGCGATCAGCTCGGAGGAGCCCGGTTCGCGGCCCGGCCGCATCACCGCCTTGACCTTGATGCCCGGCAGGTCCTCGGTCAGCAGCAGGTAGCGCTCGAGATCGCTGATGTTGATCGGCTTCTTGCCGACCAGGTTCTCGAGATACTCCTTGGCCTTCTCGGACACCGGACCGACATCGCCCTCGATCATGACGTTCGAGACGTAGCCTTCGGTCACCGTCAGGCGCACGCGGCCGTCGGCGACGCGTTGTTGCGGAACTGTGACAGTGGCGAGGAAGTAGCCATCGTCACGGTACTTGCGCTGGATGGCCTCGGCGAGCTTG
>CAYNOF010000809.1:0-2056 GCA_964398335.1 uncultured Rhizobiaceae bacterium | reverse complement strand
CGATCCGGGCGATCGCTTCCGCGGCATCACCTATCGCCTTTCCAGGTACAACGCGCTCGATCCCGGCTGGCTGATCCAGACGCCCGGCCATTGGGGCAAGAGCGGCGCGAGCCTGCCGGCCTACCTCTCCGGCTGCGCGGGCTGCCTGCCCGATATCGGCCTGCCACTGTGCACGACCGACGCCGATTGCGCCGGCGGCGGCTCCTGCCGGCCGCTTGCCATGCTCAACGCCTCGCCGGCGACGGCGGGCAAGCGCGCCTGCTTCGGCCATTCCGACGCCTTCGCCGACCGCATCTACGAGACCATCGCCGGCGCGCATGCACGCGTCGACATCGTCACCTTGCAGTGGATTCCCGACCGGCGCTTCCTCGCCGCGCTGCGCAACGCCATCACCACCCTGGCGCGCGGCGGCGAGCGCGTCATCGTGCGCGTGATGGTCGGCCAGTACCCGCCGCTGGAGACCAACCCGCGCGAATTGCTCGACGAGCTGGTGCGCGACATCCACGACATCAAGGGCGCGCGTATCGCGGTGCATGTCGCGGCGATGCGCAGCTGCACCGGCCAGCCGGAATGCGGCACCTTCTCGTGGCCGCACGCCAAGATCATCGCCGTCGACGGCCGCACCGCGATCACCGGCGGCCACAACATGTGGACGCGCGACTACCTGGTCGACCGGCCGATCCATGACCTGTCGATGCAGGTGCGCGGCCCCGCGGCGGCCGACGCCACCTCGTTCGTCGACGCGCTGTGGGAGTTCACCTGCCGCCGCAAGGGCATCGACAACGAGCCGATCGAGGTGCACAGCTACGAAGCCCGCGAGGGACGCTTCGAGCGCGAGTGCCCGTGGCCGCGCATCAGCCCGCGCTTCGAGCGGCTGGCGCGGCCGGGCGATGTCCCGGTGCTGTCGATCGGCCGGATGGGTGCGGGCATCACCAAATCCTTCGCCAACCACAGCGAGCTGGCGCGCGACCTGCTGCTGGGCGCGGCGCGGCACAGCATCGTCGTCGTGCAGCAGGATTTCGGCTTCACCTTCGCCCAGGCCCGTCCGCTGTGGCCGGAAAGCACGATGGAGCGCATCGCCGATTTCCTGCTGCGCCAGAGCGGCGACGTGCACATCGTGCTCAGCAATCTCGACGCCACCGGCAAGAGCGGCGCGACCTACAGCAACCACGTGCCGCTCGAGACCACGGCGCGTCACCTGCGCGAGGTGGCGCGGCGGCGCAGCGCGCTGCCGGATCGCGAGCTCGACGCCCTGCTGTGCCGCCGCCTGCACATCGCGCCGTTCCGCTTCGGGCCCGACGCCACCTGGCCGGGCAATGTGCCGATCGGCAACCATGCCAAGCTCTGGATGGTCGACGACCAGGTCTTCTATATCGGCTCGGACAATTTCTACCCGGTCGACCTGCAGGAGCACGGCTTCATCGTCGATTCGCGCGCCGCCGCCGCCGATCTGCGCCGGCAGTACTGGGATCCGCTGTGGCGCTGGTCGGCGCCGGTGGCGATCTCGGGCGCCGGCGCGCCGCGCTGCGTCTTTGCCGAACCGGTTGCAACCAGACACTAAGTCATGGCGCATAGCCCTGTTTTCGCCGCCTTGTACGGCCTATCTTGAGCCATGGCTTCCGCCCTCCAGGAGCGGCTCGACCCGGTCGCCCTGCTGTTCCCCCCGGCGGCGACCACCGGGACAGACACCGCCGGATCGCGTGCGTTCGACGACTTCGTCGTCGACACGCACCCGGCCGCGCCCGAGCCCGACAAGCGGCCCGCGGTCAGCGCCCCTGCCCGCTTTTCCGCCCTCGCCATCGCCACCGCCGTGGCGGTGCATGTGCTGATCGCGGCGGGCCTCTACCTGCTGGCCCTTTACGCCGCACCCGACGAGCACCCGGACCTGGCCAACCCCTTCGAGGTCACGCTGGCGGAAGACAAGGCCGGCAACGTCAACGGCACGGCCGAGAAGGCGCCGGATGGCGCGCCCAAGCCCGATACCACCGACGATCCGCAGGCGCGCGCGCCGCAGATGCCGACCGAGCAGCAGCAGCAACCGCCGACGCCGCCCGCG
>CAYNOF010000808.1:0-1988 GCA_964398335.1 uncultured Rhizobiaceae bacterium | reverse complement strand
AACCTTGGTGCCGGCGAGGTCGAGCGCTGACGCGATCCGCAGGCTTGTGCCCTCGACGATGTCAGGTGCTGAGATTTGGCCCAGGCGCGGTACGCCGAAAAATGAAACCGCCACTGAGCGGCCGCGCGTGACATGGCAGGTCAGTGTATTGGCTGAACTTTGCACCACGGCGGCACCGGACAGGAAAGGGAGCTGCTCCTTCAAGGTCGCGGGATCAAATGTGGTGCGGCTGAAGAAGTCGAAATCGACTGAGTGCCGATGCCCGTAACGCAGCGCGATCGCGGTACCGCCGTAAAGGACAAAGTCTGGCGGAACGGCCGCGAGTTCCATCCACAGCGCGCGCTGCGAAGGAGGTAGAACGTCCAGTCGAGGCACGACAAGTGCGGGCATAGTCCGTGGCAGCCTATATCAGACTTCTGCTGACAGTTTTTCCCCGTTTCGGTCCGGGGGGCAGGCCGATAGATTGGCGGCCAACCAAGGAAACCGCCATGCCCCTCTCGACCGACCAGAAGGCTGAAATCGACCAGTTGCGCGCCGCCGCGACGCCGACGCGGCGGGCGGTGGCGCCGGCGCTGGAGGAGGTCCTCTACGCGGCGCTGCCGGTGCTCGACCACGGCTTCGTGCGCGTCGTCGACTACATGGGCGACGACGCGGCGGTGGTACAGGCGGCGCGTGTGTCCTACGGGCGCGGCACCAAGAAGGTCAGCGAGGATCGCGGGCTGATCAACTACCTCATGCGCCATCGCCACACGACGCCGTTCGAGATGTGCGAGATCAAGTACCACGTCAAGCTGCCGATCTTCGTGGCGCGCCAGTGGATCCGTCACCGCACCGCCAACGTCAACGAGTACTCGGCGCGCTACTCGATCCTCGATCGCGAGTTCTACATTCCCCGGCCCGAGCATCTTGCGGCGCAGAGCAAGGTCAACCGCCAGGGCCGCGACGCAGTGCTGGCCGGCAAGGAGGCCGAGCGCGTCTTCGACCTGCTGCGCAAGGATTCCGAGCTGGTCTACGAGCACTACATGGAGATGCTCAACGAGGGCGAGGACGGCGCCGCGCTCGATCCCGAGCGCTCCGGCCTGGCGCGCGAGCTGGCGCGCATGAACCTGTCGCTGAACTTCTATACCCAATGGTACTGGAAGACCGACCTGCACAATCTCATGGGCTTCCTCTCGCTGCGCGCCGATGCGCATGCGCAGTACGAGATCCGCGCCTATGCCGACGTGATGATCGACACGCTCAAGCGCTGGACGCCGGCCTGCCACGAGGCGTTCATGGAATACCGCATGGGCGGCGCGCATCTCTCGGCGAAGGGTCTGGCCGCGGTCAAGCGCCTGCTCGCGGGCGAAAGCGTCGATGCGAAGTCGAGCGGCCTGTCGGCGCGCGAATGGCGCGAGCTGATGCAGTCGCTGGGCCGTCAAGGCTGACGCGATTGTCATCCCGAGCGCCGCGAGGGATTCTTCTCTTCCTGGGAGCGCCGGCGGGGCGCCGGCGCTCCCAAAGACGCTTGAAGGATCAGCCGGGGCCGCTTCATCGCACAGCGCTCCGGAAGAATCCTGGATCCCTCGCGGTGCTCGGGATGACGGACGACTCAGCGGCCGGGCTCGAACTCCAGCCTGACGCGTCCGGGATAGGCCGCCGCGAACTTGCGCAGCTCCGCGGCGAAGCGCGCGGCGTCGGCGGGGTTGACGACGTAGATCGAGAACGCGGCGTCCGGCACGGCGATGGGCCGGCCGGTGGCGATCTTCGTGAACGGCGGCGGGCCGCCCACCCATTGCGCGTAGTAGTCGTCGAACAGGATCGCGAGCTTGACGTCGCGCTGCTTCGCCAGCGCACGCACGGCGTCGTTGTCGAGGCGATGCGCCAGCACCAGGCGTGCCGTCTCCTTGTCGCCCAAAGCCAGGATGTCGGTCAGCGTCGGCGAGGCGCGCCACATCAGGGCGCCGATGTTCATCGCCATCACCGAGCCGTCGGATTCAGTGGCGTCG
>CAYNOF010000807.1:0-1904 GCA_964398335.1 uncultured Rhizobiaceae bacterium | reverse complement strand
CAGCCGCTTGCGGTCGAGCTTGCAGGAGAACGCGACCTTCACCTGGTCGGCCGGACCCTGCGCGCGCAGCCAGAAGCTGAACGACTCGGTCTGGCCGGCGTCGACTCCGGTCAGGCGCTTGGGGCAGGCGATCGGCGGCGGCGTCGGACCATTCCTGGGCTTGGGCGGCGGCTGTGGGGGTGCCGGCGGCTGGGCGATCACCTGCCGCTGTTGCGCCTCGACCGGGACCGCCGGCAGGGCCAGCGCCGCGACGAGTGCCAGGAGCAGGCAGGTCCGGAAGAAGAGCAGCATCGAAAGCCTGATGAACCAATTGAATTTCCGATGAAAATTTACGCTCTAAAGCACCGAAAACAAAGAAAAAACGAAGCCATATTGAAGTGGCTTTGTGATTCGGGCGCGGCCTCCCGCGCGGCTGGACGGATGACACCAAAACCGCTAGGTGCAGGCCGTCCCGTTGGCGGAGTGATGGTCATGTCGATCGATGCGGCGACCGTGGCGAAGATCGCCCGGCTGGCCCGGCTGAAGGTTCCGGAGGAAGAGCAGGCGCGCCTGGCCGGCGAGCTCAGCGGCATCCTGAGCTGGATCGAGCAACTCAACGAGGTCGACACCGCCGATGTCGAGCCGCTGGCCAGCGTCTCCGACGTCACCCTGCCGATGCGCGAGGACAAGATCACCGACGGCGGCATCGCCGCCCGGGTGCTGGCCAATGCGCCTGGAGGTGCGGTGTATCTCGATCCCGCCGAGCCCGATGCCGGCGGCTTCTTCACCGTGCCGAAGGTCGTGGAGTAGGGCATGGCCGCGCTCACCGACCTGACCATCGCCGAGATGGGCACCGCGCTCGCCAAGGGCGAGACGAATTCCGTCGCGCTCGCCGAGGCGTTCATCGCCCAGGCCCAGAAGCATCGCCGCCTGAACGCCTACGTCGTCGAGACGCCCGAGCGCGCGATCGAGATGGCCAAGGCGTCCGACGCACGCCGCGCGCGCGGCGAGGTCGGCCTGCTCGAAGGCATCCCGCTGGCGATCAAGGATCTGTTCTGCACCGAGGGCGTGCAGACCACCGCCGGCTCGAAGATCCTCGAGGGCTTCAAGCCGACCTACGAATCGACCGTGACGGCCAACCTGTGGAAGGCCGGCGCGACCATGTTGGGCAAGACCAACATGGAAGAGTTCGCCATGGGCTCGTCGAACATGACCAGCTATTTCGGCGGCGTCGAGAACCCGTGGAAGCGCAAGGGCGAGAACCGGCCGCTGGTGCCGGGCGGCAGCTCGGGCGGCTCGGCCGCGGTGATCGCCGCGCGCATGGCGCCGGGCTCGACCGGCACCGACACCGGCGGCTCGATCCGCCAGCCCGCCAGCTTCTGCGGCATCGTCGGCATCAAGCCGACCTATGGCCGCTGCTCGCGCTGGGGCGTCGTCGCCTTCGCCAGCTCGCTCGACCAGGCCGGACCTTTTGCGCATACGGTCAAAGATACGGCGCTGCTGCTGCAGGCGATGTCCGGCCACGATCCCAAGGACTCGACCTCCGCCCCGCTGCCGGTGCCGGACTTCGCCGCCGCCTGCACCGGCGACGTGCGCGGCCTGCGCATCGGCATCCCGCGCGAGTACCGCATGGACGGCATGTCCGACGAGATCGAGGCGCTGTGGGTGCGCGGCATCGACATGCTGAAGGCGGCCGGCGCGACGACGGTCGACATCTCGCTGCCGCACACCAAGTACGCGCTGGCGACCTACTACATCATCGCCCCGGCCGAGGCGTCGTCGAACCTGGCGCGCTACGACGGCGTGCGCTTCGGCCTGCGCGTGCCGGGCAACAACCTGCCTGAGATGTACGAGAACACGCGCGCCGCCGGCTTCGGCGCCGAGGTGCGCCGCCGCGTGCTGATCGGCACCTACGTGCTGTCGGC
>CAYNOF010000806.1:0-2144 GCA_964398335.1 uncultured Rhizobiaceae bacterium | reverse complement strand
CGGCGACGTCGAGATCGGCTTCAATCAGGTCAGCGAGATCCTGGCGCAACCAACCGTCGAGCTCGTAGGCCCGCTGCCATCGGAGATTCAGAACTACACCCGGTTCGCCCCGGGCATCGTCGCTGGCGCCGTCCAGGCTGATGCCGCAAGAGCGCTGGTCGCCTTCCTCGGCTCGCCGGCGGCCAAGACCGTCCTGAAAGCGAAGGGGTTCGAATAGCGCCGGCCGCGGTCAGGGCGTGACGGGTGCCGGCGGGATGTCCGGCCCGATCTGCAGGGTGAAGAACCCGGCCGCGCCACCGGACTGGTCGCGCCCCGCGCCGATGCGCAGGTTGAGATCCGCACCCCAGCTGGTGCGGCCCTGCACGCTCAACGCGCCGCCCGAGAACAGGTACTGCGGCTTCTGCGACAGGATCGCGTCCTTGTCGGCGAACAGCTGTACGCTGACGTCGAGATCGGTGGCGAAGCGGAAGCGCCGCCCGAAGCCCAGCGACAGGCCGAGCCAGCGCGAATCGAGCGCCGTGCCGGCGACGGTGGCGTCGACGCCGTCATAGCGCACGCGCCCGGCCGGATCGATGACACCGATCGAGAACGGCTTGCCGGTGACGAGGTTGGTCGCGCTGGGCACCGTGACCGGCTGCCACAGCGCGCCCGGCCCGGCCTTGCCGATCAGGCCCGCGAGCTTGTCCCACAGCGGAGAGCCGGCCGAGAGCAGGCTGTTGCGCGCCGACTGCGTCGGCGTGAGGTTCGTATTGAGACGCAGGGCGCTCGACATGTCGCCCATCGCCGGCTTCAGCACGTCGTCGAGTCCGGCGAAGAGATTGGCCCCCAACGGCATCAGGCCGCCGCCTTGCAGGTAGCCGCACCAACCCATCTGCGGCTGCAGCAACGTCGGATCGAGGGTGAGGTGATAGTCGCCGAGCAGCCCCGTGCGCGGCGGCCGATAACCCCCCTGCAGGAATGACGACGAAAGCTGGAAATCGGGCATGTCGGTCTCCCCGAGCTGCGCCTGCCATAAACGCAGGGTGAGCGCGGATCACGGCGGAAATGAGACGGCACTCATTTTGCACGCCGGGATCAACCAACGGCGCAATCCGGGGCCGGATCTGCCGGGGCCGGCTCATGGCCGCCGCCCTGCCTGGCTCGATCGCCGTGCCGATCCCCTGCTCGTTCTTCGTCGAGCCCGACGTGGCGGGACTGATGCCGGCTCGAGGGTCTGTGCCGCCAGTCGACGTCTCGTGGCAATGCGCCGTGGAACACGCGAGCCGATCTGGAAGAATGAGTGACGACCGGATCCGACCTCAACTCGCTGCGAGCGAACGAGCCTCATGGTCGTGTCCGATCGGGATTGGCAAAGGATCTCCCATGGCTGAGCGCGATCATTTTTCCGGCAGCGTCGACGAGGCCTGGCTCGCGAGCCACGTCGAGGAAATCCTCGAACCGGAATTGCCGATCGTCGACCCGCACCACCATCTGTGGGATCGCCCGGGCAACGTCTACATGCTGCCGCAGCTGGTTGCCGACCTCGCCTCCGGCCATGCCGTCAGGGCGACCGTGTTCGAGGAATGCCATTCGATGTATCGCCTCGACGGCCCGGTCGAGCTGCGCTCCCTCGGCGAGACGGAGTTCGTGACCGGCGTGGCCGCCATGAGCGCGAGCGGCGGGTACGGGCCGGCGCGCGCCTGCGCGGCCATGGTCGGCAACATCGACCTCATGCGGGGTGGCGACGTTGCGCGGTTGCTCGATCTGCACATCGCGGCAAGCGGCGGCCGGTTCAGCGCCGTTCGATACTCGACCGCCTGGCATCCCAGCGAGTCCGTTCCCAACGTCGTGCCCGATGCCAACCGCCTGGCCGAACCTCTGGTGCGCCAGGGGCTCGCCTGCCTCGATCGTCGCAACGTGGCCTTCGATGCCTGGGTCTTTCACAACCAGATCGATGAGGTCCGCGACGTCGCCGCGGCGTTTCCCGAGCTGACCATCGTGCTGTGCCATTTCGGCAGCCCGGTTCTCGGCGGCCCCAATGCGAAGCGGCAGGACGAGGTGTTCAAGGAGTGGCGCGAGTCGATGCGCCGGCTGTCCCCGCACAAGAACGTTCACGTCAAGCTCGGCGCGCTGCCGGTGCGCAGGACGGGACCCGGCAAGGAGGC
>CAYNOF010000805.1:0-3546 GCA_964398335.1 uncultured Rhizobiaceae bacterium | reverse complement strand
AACGCCGTCCCAAGGACGCGTCGAAGGATTGCGAAACGTCGCGAGGCGCGTCTGGCCGACGAGTCGCGCTACGACGAGTGGGAGGCGCTGGTCGCCGACGACATGCAGTATTGGGTGCCGCGCGGCCGCGCCGACTACGATCCCGCCGATCGCCTGTCCTACATCAACGATAACCGCGCACGGCTGGCCACGCGCATCCGCCAGCTCAAGACCGGCCTGCGCCACGCCCAGACGCCGCCCTCGCCCATGCGCCGCATCGTCTCGAACATCGAGATCCTGGCGGTCGACCATGACGCCGGGGTCTACACGGTGGGCTCGAACTTCGTGCTCTACGAGCTGGCGGTGCAGGCCGGCACGGCGCTGCGCATCTGGCCGGGCCGCGTTACCCATCGCCTGCGCCGCGTCGAGGGCGGCCTGCGCATGTCGCGGAAAACCGTCGAGCTGGTCACCGCCGACGTGCCGCAATGGAACATGGCCTTCCTCATCTGAAAGCGGAAAAAGTCATCTCTGAACAATATGTTAGTAAACGATCCGATTTGAACATATCCCGTGAATCAACCCCGGGTTTGGCTTATATCACCGGCCATGCGCGATACCACCTACATGCCTCGAACCGTGAGCAGTCCCGGCGATGCCGAGGTGTTCACTGTCATCTATGATTTCGTGCCAACCGGCTACCGGCTGGCCGACAACGGTCGACTGAGCAAGCCGACCGGCACCGCCGCGACGGGCACCTGGAAGGCCTACCGCACGCGTCCCGACGGCACGCTGGAGATCATCCGCGGCAGCGGCATCCTCAGGCGCCATGTCGAAGAGGCGATCGAAGAGGCGCTCGCCGCCTGATCAGACCAGCGGCACGTAGTCGTACTCGCCGACGCCCTGCATGATCAGGAAGGTGAGCGAGGTCGTGCCGCCGTTGGTCACCAGATGCGGCCGGCCGGCGGCGGCGACGAAGCTCTCGCCCGGCTTCAGCCGCACCTCCTGCTTGGGCTTCTGCAGGAACAGCCGCATCTCGCCCTCGAGCACGTAGAACGTGTCGCTGATGTTGCTGTGGGAGTGCCACGGCACCTTCTGCGTCGGCGACAGCTGCAGCTCGGCGATGCGGAAGCCCGGGCGCTGCAGATGATAGGCGCGCCGCTCGACCTCGTAGAGGTGGCTGGCGTCCTTCACCGGCTCGAGCTTGCGTGCCGCCGTCATGGCCGGAAGTAAGCGCCTGCCGGCCAACCGCCGTCAATGCCGCGCTGTGCGCACCGACAGCGCGCTCGCCGGCTCACAACACAATGAGCACGACCGCCGCTGCCGCCAGGACCGCGAACAGGAGCTTCACCGGCCATGTCAGAAGCCGGCGGCCGCCCCGAAGCCAGATCCACGCGATTGCCACGGCCAGCATGGCGAGGATGATCAACCCGGAATGAGCTGATGCGGACACTTAGACACCCCCGCTTCGAGGCTCGGTTGGAAGAAGGTCATCCGCCAACGACACGAACAACCGATATCGTCTCCGCCGGATCGCAGCCCCGCGCGCTGTACGGCTGGCGGACGGGGTGGGATTCGAACCCACGGTGAGCTTGCACCCACGCCGGTTTTCAAGACCGGTGCCTTAAACCGCTCGGCCACCCGTCCATGCCAGCCAGATCAGTCACTTGGCACCACCGATTGGCACCGCGCACCTATCATGACTGTCCAGTGCCTGCCAGTGCGGCGTTGACAGCGTGGGCGCCGCGGAGAGGCTCACCGGCGTGGGTTATCTGTCCATTCATTAAAGTTACATCTCACCTGAATAAAGAAATTTATTACGACTGATTTAGTGATAGAATTTCATATCCAATCTGATCGCTGCATGCGATTTCGCAATTGCGAAAAGGAAATGTTACCAGTATCTGTCATGAATTCGGAGGCATGTCCGCCTCGCCATTGATAACGCGTTCCGAAGAGTAGTTCCGCCCTCCTTTCCATGGCGACCTACACCTACAATAGCGGCACCGCCACGCAATCGGTGTCGATCACGGTCGCCCGCTTCGACGAGGCCGGGCAGAACACCGGTGATTCGCTGTCGCTCAGCGGCTACCTGCTCAACAGCGCCACGGTCGCCGGCACGGCTGGCATCGATTCGCTGGTCGGCACCTCGGGCAACGACCTCATCCTCTGGGACGAGAATACCGCCTACAGCAACTTCTGGGGCTCCGCCCGCTACGGCTGGAACCAGCCGGTCGAGGTGTTCTCCACCGGCGCCGGCAACGACGTCGTCTCGCTGGTCAGCGCCAGCGGCGGCACGGCCTATGCCGCCAACGCCACGGTCTATGGCGGCGCGGGCAATGACGCGATCTGGGCCAATCTGGGCAACGACCAGCTCTATGGCGGTGCCGACACCGACACCATCTACGGCGGCGCGGGCAACGACCTGCTCTCCGGCGACGACGGCAACGACTACCTGATCGGCGGCAGCGGCTCCGACACGATCACCGGCGGCAACGGCAACGACGTGATCTGGGGCGACGGGCTGTGGGGCGGCAACGGCGCCGCCGACACGTTGCTCGGCGACCTCGGCGACGACACGATCTATGCTGGCGAAGGCAACGACGCCGTCGGCTTCTCCGCCGACAAGACATTGACCGGCGCCAACAGCGGCGTGCGCCTGTGGGACGGCTCCTCGACGAGCACCACCGTCTATGCCGGCGCCGCGACCTGGTCGTGGTCGAGCGACCAGCTCTTCGGCGGTTTCGCGACCTCGGATTCCGGCACGGCCGACCTGCTCGGCCTGACGAGCGGCAACGACGTGCTGGTGCTCGACAGCCGCGACATCCTGTCGGGCGGCGTCTGGCAGAACGCCGCGTCCAACCGCATCGGCTATTTCGAGCTGATCCTCGCCGGCGCCGGCGCCGACATCGTCGCGCTCAACAGCTGGGGCGACACGCAATACGGTCAATCCGTCCTGATCGCGGGCGAGGCCGGCGACGACATTCTCTATGCCGGCAGCGGCAACGACGTTCTCGTCGGCGGCAACTACGGCGCGGCGCTGGACACCAGCCATGACACCCTGGCCGGCGGTCGCGGCGACGACCTGCTGTACGGCGATTCGCTCTTCGACTCGACCAGCACGACGGGCGGCAACGACACGCTGTTCGGCGGGGCGGGCAACGACACGCTGGTGGGCAGCGGCGGCGACGACGTCCTGTACGGCGGCAGCACCGACGGCAGCGACGACGGCGCCTGGGATGCCTTCTACGGCGGCGCCGGCAACGACTGGATCCACGACAGCAACAACGCGCTCTACGTCTACGGCGACGCCGGCGACGACCATATCGACGTCACCATGAGCTGGGGCACCACCACGCTGTACGGCGGCGCCGGCAACGACGAGTTCCACGTCAGCGGCACCTATAACACGGTCTACGCTTATGGCGGCGACGGCGACGACTGGTTCATCATGGGCGACACGGCGGGCGCGACCTGGCCGGTCGACGTGATCGATGCCGGTGCCGGCAACGACGTCATCTCGTCCTTCAACGGCAACGACACCGCCTATGGCGGCTCGGGCAGCGACGT
>CAYNOF010000804.1:0-2652 GCA_964398335.1 uncultured Rhizobiaceae bacterium | reverse complement strand
AGCGCCGCCAGCGCCTGCAGCTTGCCGAGCTTCAGGGTGACCCGCTGCTCGCCGTTTCTATGGTCTGCGATCCTCAGCTCGAGGATGCCCGCCTGCTGCGCCAGGCTGGCCTTGTCCAGGTCGACGCGCAGCCGGCCGTCCGGATCGACCGAGACGAAGTCGGCGACATTGGCGAAGGCGATCTTGGCGTATTCCTGGGCGATGCGCTCGACGCTGAGTTCGAGCGCCTGGGTCATGCGCTGGCGGCCTTCGGCGAGGGCGGCCTCGATGCGGGGATCGCGCAATAGCCTGGAGGCGCTGGGCTGGGCGCCGCGTGGCGAGTAGCCGGCGCGGATGTAGGCCTGGGTGGCGTTGCCATCCTTGAGGAACTCCGCGACGAAGCGTTCGTGGCGGGGCGAGAGAGGGGACGTGTTCTCGGTCATGCCGACGACGGTACGCGCGAGGCCGCTGAGCCCCTATTTCTGCCCCTGCGACTGTCGTGAACGTCCCTCCGATGCCGATGGCATAAGCTATTCCTTCGCCCCTACCGACGCGGGGAGAAGGGGAAACAATGGTGGAGTCCGCGATGGCGAATTCGAGCCCCCGTCCCTTCTCGCTCAGCGTGGCGGACGGTGCGATCGTCGAGCTGCGGGAACGGCTCGCACGCACCCGCCTGCCGGACCAGGCGCCGGGATCGGCCTGGACCTACGGCACCGACGTCGACTACCTGCGCGGCCTGCTCGACTACTGGCGTGACGGCTTCGACTGGCGGGCGCAGGAATCGGCGCTCAATGCCTTTCCCCAGTTCCGCGTCGCGTTGCACGACATCGATCTGCACTTCCTGCATGTGCCGGGCGAAGGTCCTGCGGCCATGCCGCTGCTGCTGTCGCATGGTTGGCCGGGCTCGGTGTTCGAGTTCCTCGATCTCGTTCCGCGCCTGACGCAGCCGTCGCGCTTCGGCGGCGATCCCGCCGATGCCTTCACGGTCGTGGCGCCGTCGCTGCCGGGCTACGGCCTCTCCTTCCGTCCCGGTCAGAAGCGCTTCAGCCTGGAAGCGATCGCCGATTGCTTTGCCGATCTGATGACCGGCGTGCTGGGCTATCCGCGCTTCGCCGCGCAGGGCGGCGACTGGGGTGGCTTCGTCTCCTCGCGGCTGGGCGCGGTGCACGCCGACAAGCTGATCGGCATCCACCTCAACCTGCTCGCCGTGCCGCGCGACGCGGCGGCGATCGACAACCCGACCGAGGAGGAGCGCCGCTATCTCGGCGAGCTGGCGACCTTCCTCAAGGAGGAGACCGGCTATCAGTGGATCCAGGGCACGCGGCCGCAGACCCTGGCGTTCGGGCTCGCCGACTCGCCGTCCGGCCTCGCGGCGTGGATCGTCGAGAAGTTCCGCGCCTGGACCGACAACGACGGCACGCCGGATACGGCGGTCGATCGCGATCGTATGCTGGCGAACATTTCGCTCTACTGGTTCACCGGCTGCATCGGCGCGTCGTTCCATCCCTACTACGCGCGCATGCACGGGCCGTGGCCGATCGACCGGCCGGTCGACGTGCCGACCGGCTACTGCCAGTTTCCGAAGGAGATCCTGCGGCCGCCGCGGTCGCTGGCCGCACGTCTCTACCGCAACATCCAGCGCTGGAGCGTCCTGCCGCGCGGCGGGCATTTCGCGGCGCTGGAGCAGACCGAGACCCTGGCGCAGGAGATCCGCGCCTTCTTCCGGCCGCTGCGGCGTTGAGCAGAGCGCGCGCCCGCCATGCGGCTGGTCGGCGTTGCCGGCCGGCTGAACCGGCGTTTATATCCTTGGCATGACCCAAGCGATCCGCATCGATCCCGCCACCGGGCAGAAGCTGTTCAACACCCGCGCCGCCAAGGCAACGGAGAAGATCGCCGGCAAGGGCTACTCGCCGGTGCAGGACGTGGCGCTGAAGACCCTGCCCGAGCCGCCGCCGGGCGCGCGCTTCAACGCCGAAGAGCAGGCGAAGTACCGCGCCAACAAGGAGGCGCGCCGCGGCGCCGCCGACTACATGGCGATGGAAGGCGAGTTCGCGAAGTATCTCGAGGACGCCTACTCCGCCCCGCCGGTGCCGCGCGAGGCGCTCACGGACGAGACCGAGATCGTGGTGATCGGCGCCGGCTTCGGCGCGCTGGTGCTCTGGTACAAGCTGCAGGCGGCCGGCTTCACCAACGTGCGCTTCTGCGAGAAGGGCGGCGATGTCGGCGGCACCTGGTACTGGAACCGCTATCCCGGCATCGCCTGCGATGTGGAGTCCTACTCCTACCTGCCGCTGCTGGAGGAGATGGGCTACTACCCGAGCATGAAGTTCGCCTCGGGATTCGAGATCCTCGAATACTGCCAGGCGATGGCCGAGCGCTACGGCTTCTACGATCGCTGCCTGTTCCACACCACGGTCGTGCGCACCACCTGGGACGAGGCCACGGCACGCTGGACGGTCGAGACCGATCGCGGCGACAAGATGCGGGCGCGCTATGTCGTGCTCGCCAACGGCATCCTCACCACGCCCAAGCTGGCGCGCATCGAGGGCATGGAGAGCTTCGCCGGCAAGGCGTTCCACACCTCGCGCTGGGACTACAATTACGACCTCGAAGGCAAGCGCGTCGGCATCATCGGCACCGGCGCCACCGCCGTGCAGGTGATCCCCGAGATCG
>CAYNOF010000803.1:0-4247 GCA_964398335.1 uncultured Rhizobiaceae bacterium | reverse complement strand
TGGTGATGTTCGGCAGGCCGAACGCCTGTCGATCGCTCGAGAATGCCGGTCCCAAGGCCATGGTTCGTCTCCCCTTCCGATGGGGGCGATGATGCGCGGCGTCACGGCGCGACGCTGTTCCCGGGGACACAGGCCATGCATGCGATGACTTCGCGCCGATCCTTCGCCGGCGTCGCACCGCATGCCGACCGGCCCTGGGTGATGGGCGTCGTCAACGTCACGCCGGACTCGTTCTCCGACGGCGGCCTGCGGCTCGATCCGGCGCGCGCCGTCGCCGACGGGCTGGCGATGGTCGCCGACGGCGCCGACTTCATCGACGTCGGCGGCGAGTCGACGCGGCCGGGCGCCGAGGCGGTCACGGTCGAGGAAGAGCTGCGCCGCGTGCTGCCGGTCGTGCGCGGGCTGGCCGCAGGCGGCGCGGTGGTCTCGATCGACACGCGCCGCGCGCGCGTGATGGAGGCTGCTCTCGATGCCGGCGCTCGCTTCGTCAACGACGTCTCGGCGCTCACCGACGACCCCGACTCGCTGCCGCTGGTCGCCGCGCGCGGCTGCCCGGTCGTGCTGATGCATCGCCGCGGCGGTGCCGCCGATCGCTATCGCGGCCCCGCCTACACCGATGTCGTCGCCGAGGTGCGCGACTTCCTTGCCGCGCGCGTCGCGCAGTGCGTCGCAGCGGGCGTGGCGCGCGCCGCCATCGCCATCGATCCCGGCATCGGCTTCGGCAAGTTGCCGGCCAAGGGCTACGATGCGACGCTGAACCTCAAGCTGATCGCCGGCATCCCGACGCTGGCGGCGCTCGGCCATCCGGTGCTGATCGGCGTCTCGCGCAAGAACCTCGTCGGCCACATCACCGGCGAGCCCGATGCCGCACGGCGCCTGGGCGGATCGCTGGCGCTGGCTCTCGAGGCGGCGCGACGCGGCGCCGCGATCCTGCGCGTGCACGACGTACGCGAGACGGTGCAGGCGCTGAAGGCGATCGCCGCCTTCGACAAGGCCGCCGATGCCTAGTCGCCTATCTCAGCGCGCGCAGGACGTACTGGTTCAGGATCTGCAGCGTGACCGAGCCCTGAATCGGGCTGCGATACATGCCGGCGGTAATCACGACGACGAGATCAAGCTCCGGCACAATGAAGATCCGCTGGCCGCCGAGGCCGAAGCCGGCGGTCCACTTGACCTCGCGGCCATTGACGCCGCTGCGGCCGAGCCACCATTGGTAGCCGTAGGAGTAGCCGTAGCGCGCAACGATGTGCGGCGTCGTCGACTCGGCGATCCACGACGCGGGCACGAGCTCACGGCCGTTCCAGCGTCCCTGCCCGAGCACCAGCTGGCCGAGCTTCAGCATGTCGCGCGGCCGCATGCGCGCGCCGGAGGCCGGCGCCGGGCGGCGCAGGCCGAGCCACTCGAAATCACCGATGCCCAGCGGCGCCAGCAGCGCCTCGCGCGCGAAATCGTCGATCGCCTGGCCCGTGGTCTTGCGGATCACGCCGCCCAGCAGGGTGGTGGCGCCACCGTTGTAGTTGAACAGCGTGCCCGGCGGCTCGACGATCGGCTGCTCCAGCGCATAGCGCTCCGGATCGGCCGCGAAGGTCATGCGGATCTCGCTGTTGGCCGGATCGCTGTAGGGAATGCTCTCGTTCCACGACACGCCCATCGACATGGTCAGCAGATGCCGCAAGGTGATGCGCCGGCGCTCGGGCGTGTCGAGGTCGGCGAAATCCGGGAAGAACGTCACGACCGGCTCGTCGACGCCGGCGATCCTGCCGCGCTGGATCGCGATGCCGACCAGCAGCGAGGTCAGGCTCTTGCTGATCGAGCGCAAATCGTGGCGCGTGTTCGCGTCGAACGCCACCTCGCCGCGCGGCCGGCCCCAGATCTCGTCAGTGCCGGTGAAATACTGCTCGAAGACGAGCTTGCCGGAGCGCGCGACGAGCACGCTGTGCAGGTTGGCCTCGCGCCACTCGTGCAGCCAATCGGCCATGCTGCAGAGCTTGGCGCCATCGAGTCCGACGGTTTCGGGTGCAGCGACAACCCAGCCGTCGTCGCGCGACGCCGGCAGCGGGCAATCGGCGGCACGGGCGCCGCCAGCCAGCGCCACCCCCAACAGAAGCGTGAGCGCGGCGCGGCGGCGGATCAAGCTGCGCTCCAAGTCGGCGGCGACCGGGGCGGCGGCGGTGATGGTCTCGCACAGCCCGGCGACCGTGCGCTCGACCTGGGCGGCGTCGTCGCCCTCGGCCATGACACGGATCAGCGGCTCGGTGCCCGAGGGCCGCACCAGCACCCGGCCGCCCGTGCCCAGCGCCGCGTCGGCCTCGAGGATGGCGCGCACGACATGCGAGAGGTCGAGCACGCGGCGCGCACTGGCGCCCAGCGGCAGGCGCACGTTGCGCAAGAGCTGCGGTACCGGATCGAAGCGTCGGCAGACCTCGGACACCGGCTTCTGCGCGCGGATCACCGCGGCCAGCACCTGCAGCGCCGCCACCAGCCCGTCGCCGGTGGTCATGATGTCGGTCATGATCAGATGGCCGGACTGCTCGCCGCCGAAATTGTAGCCGGCCACGCGCATGCGCTCGAGCACGTAGCGATCGCCCACGGCGGTGCGCTCGAGCCGCAGACCGCGGCCGCCCAGGAAGCGCTCGAGGCCGAGATTGGACATGACCGTGCTGACGATGCCGCCGCCGGTAAGCTTGCCCTCGTCGTGCCAGGTGGCGGCGATGGTCGCCATGATCTGATCGCCATCGACCAGCGCGCCACGCTCGTCGACCAGCACGAGCCGATCGGCGTCGCCGTCGAGCGCGATGCCGAGATGCGCGCCTTCCCGGCGCACGGCCTCGATCACCTGCTGCGGATGGGTCGAGCCGCACGCGTCATTGATGTTCATGCCGTTGGGCGCGACGCCCAGCGGGATCACCGTGGCGCCGAGTTCCATCAGCACGCGCGGCGCCACGCGATAGGCCGCGCCATGGGCGCAGTCGACGACGATCTTCAGCCCGTCGAGCACCATGCCGCGCGGCACGGTCGACTTCACCGCCTCGATGTAGCGGCCGCCGGCATCCTCGATGCGCCGCGCCCGGCCGATGCGCTCGGACGAGGCGCGGTAGGTGGCGGGATCCGCCTCCATGATGGTCTCGATCGCGCTCTCGATCTCGTCGCTGAGCTTGAAGCCGTCGGGGCCGAAGAGCTTCACGCCGTTGTCGTGGAAGGGATTGTGCGAGGCCGAGATCACCACGCCGAGGTCCGCGCGCATCGAGCGCGTCAGATGGCCGACCGCCGGCGTCGGCAGCGGGCCGACCAGCAGCACGTCCATGCCGATCGACAGGAAGCCGGCGGTCAGCGCCTGCTCGATCATGTAGCCGCTCAACCGCGTGTCCTTGCCGATCAGCACGATGTGGCGGTGATCGCCGCGTACGAAGCGCGCGCCGGCGGCCATGCCCAGGCGCAGCGCCGTCTCCGCCGTCATCGGCTCGAAATTGGCGCGCCCGCGCACGCCGTCGGTCCCGAAGAGTTTGCGTCCCATGTCGAGCGTCACGGTACGCCCGCGCGTCCGCCAAGCCAATGCGGCATCGCAGGCTGGATTTCGCCCGGGCGATGGCCCATGACGTCAGGCGGAGGGACGCGAGCATGAAGGGACGCGTGCTGATCATCGCCGGCTCGGATTCGGGCGGCGGCGCCGGCATCCAGGCCGATATCAAGGCGGTCACGGCGCTGGACGGCTTCGCCATGACCGCGATCACCGCACTGACGGCACAGAACACGCTGGGCGTACACGGCGTGGTCGGCGTCGAGCCCTCCTTCGTGGCGCAGCAGATGGAAGTAGTGCTGAGTGACCTCGGCGCCGATGCGCTGAAGACCGGCATGCTGGCCTCGCCCGACACCATCGTCACCATCGCCGAGACCATCGCCCGGCTGGCGCCCGAGCGGCCGCTGGTGGTCGATCCGGTGATGGTCGCCAAGGGCGGCCACCGTCTGCTGCAGGACGCGGCCGAGCGCACCTTGATCGCCCAACTGCTGCCGTTGGCCACGCTCGTCACGCCCAACACGCTGGAGGCCGAGGTGCTGGTCGGCTTCCCGGTCAAGAACGAGGATGACATGCGCGCCGCCGGCGCCGCGCTGCTGGCCATGGGCCCGCGCGCGGCGCTGATGAAGGGCGGCCATATGGACGAGGGCGGTAGCGAGGTCGTCGACCTGCTGGTCACGTCGGACGGCGTGCAGCGCTTCGTCCATAAGCGCATCGCCACCAAGCATACGCA
>CAYNOF010000802.1:0-10624 GCA_964398335.1 uncultured Rhizobiaceae bacterium | reverse complement strand
GACACGAATGGTCTCGACATCCGCATCATGGCGCCGGTCGAGGCCACCAAATTCTCGCTCGAGCGTATCCGCAAGGGGCTCGACACCATCTCCGTCACCGGCAACGTGCTGCGCGACTACCTGACCGATCTCTTCCCGATCATGGAGCTCGGCACCTCGGCCAAGATGCTGTCGATCGTGCCGCTCTTGCAGGGCGGCGGCCTGTTCGAGACCGGCGCCGGCGGCTCGGCGCCCAAGCATGTCGAGCAGTTCAAGCAGGAAGGCTATCTGCGCTGGGATTCGCTCGGCGAGTTCCTGGCGCTGGGCGCGTCGCTCGAGCATCTGGCTCAGGTCAGCGGCAACGAGGACGTGAAGGTCCTCGCCGAGACGCTCGACGAAGCAAATGGCGAGATCCTCGAGCACAACCGCTCGCCGGCGCGTAAAGTGGGCGAGTTGGACAACCGCGGCAGCCATTTCTACCCGGCGCTCTATTGGGCCAAGGCGCTGGCCCGGCGCGACAACAGCACGGCGCGGTCGGCTCGCTTCAAGCCGCTGGCCAAGGTGCTCGAGGAGAACGAGGCCAAGATCGATGCCGAGCTGATCGCCGCGCAGGGCAAGCCGGTGAATACTGGCGGCTACTATCTGCCCGATCAGTCCAAGACATCGGCGGCGATGCGGCCGAGCGCGACCTTGAACAAGGCGCTCGCCGATCTTTGACGCGACGTGGAACCGTCCCGGACAACCGGGGCGGCTCGCCGCAGCAGGAGCTCGATAGGAAGCAAGATGCCGAAGATCAAGGTGAAGAACCCGGTCGTCGAGATGGACGGCGACGAGATGACCCGCATCATGTGGGCCTTCATCAAGGACAAGCTGATCGTTCCGTACCTCGACATCGACCTGAAGTACTACGATCTCGGCATCGAAAATCGCGACAAGACCAGCGACCAGGTAACGATCGACTCGGCCGAGGCCGCCAAGAAGCACGGCGTCGCCGTGAAGTGCGCGACCATCACGCCCGACGAGGCGCGCGTCAAGGAGTTCAACCTCAGGGAGATGTGGCGGTCGCCCAATGGCACCATCCGCAACATCATCGGCGGCACGATCTTCCGTGAGCCGATCGTCTGCAAGAACGTGCCGCGGCTGGTCCCCGGCTGGACGAAGCCGATCGTGATCGGCCGTCACGCCTTCGGCGACCAGTACCGCGCCACCGACTTCGTCGTGCCGGGCAAGGGCAAGCTCACCATCAAGTTCGAGGGCGAGGACGGCAAGACGATCGAACACAACGTCTACGACTTCCCGGGCAGCGGCGTGGCGCTCGCGATGTACAACAACGACGAGTCGATCATCGGTTTCGCCCGCAGCTCGTTCAACTACGGCCTGATGCGCGGCTGGCCGGTCTACCTGTCGACCAAGAACACCATCCTGAAGCGCTACGACGGCCGCTTCATGGATCTCTTCCAGAAGGTCTTCGACGAGGAGTTCGCCGCCCAGTTCAAGGCCAAGGGCATCACCTACCAGCACCGCCTGATCGACGACATGGTCGCCTCGGCGCTGAAGTGGGAAGGCGCCTTCGTCTGGGCCTGCAAGAACTACGACGGCGACGTGCAGTCCGACACCGTCGCGCAGGGCTTCGGCTCGCTCGGCCTGATGACCTCGGTGCTGCTGACGCCCGACGGCAGGACGGTCGAGGCCGAGGCGGCGCACGGCACCGTCACGCGCCACTACCGCGAGCACCAGAAGGGCAAGGCGACCTCGACCAACCCGATCGCCTCGATCTTCGCCTGGACGCAGGGCCTGAAGTACCGCGGCAGCTTCGACGGCACGCCCGACGTCGTGAAGTTCGCCGAGACGCTGGAGAAGGTCTGCGTCGACGCCGTCGAGGGCGGCAAGATGACCAAGGACCTCGCACTGCTGATCGGCCCCAACCAGCCGTGGCAGACCACGCAGCAGTTCCTCGACACGCTCGACGGCATGCTCAAGGAGCGCATGGCGAAGTGGTAATCGCTACCGTCATCGGTTGATACTCGAAGGGCCGGGAGCGATCCCGGCCCTTCCTGCTTTCACGCGCAAGCCCAGGAGGTCCAGCATGCAATCCGGCACGATGGTCTTCACCGCGATGAACCGCGTGATCTTCGGCAAGCCGGCCGCCGAGTCGATCGTGACCGAGGCGGACCGACTGCAGGCAAAGCGCGTCTTCATCCTGAGCGGCCGCACGCTGAACACCGCCACGGACGAGATCGAGAAGGTGAAGAAGGCGCTCGGTGTGCGCTTCGCCGGTGTGCACGACCATATGCCTGCTCACTCTCCTCGCGAGTCCGTCGTGGCCTGTGCCAACGCGGCGCGCGAGGCCGGGACTGACCTGCTGGTGACCATCGGCGGCGGCTCGGTCACCGATGGCGGCAAGGCGGTGACCATCTGCCTGGAGCACGGCCTCGGCGATGTCGATGCCATGGAGCCGTTCCGCAGCGTCGTCGATGAGAAGACCGGCAACCGCCGCACGCCCGACTTCGCGCCGCCGAAGGTGCGGCAGATCGCGGTGCCGACCACGCTTTCGGCCGGCGAGTTCAACGCCCGCGCCGGCGTCACCAACACCAAGCTGAAGCTCAAGCAGAGCTTCATCAATCGCGGCATCGTGCCGGAGACGGTAGTCCTCGATCCGGCGATCACCGTGCACACGCCGGAATGGCTGTGGCTGTCGAGCGGCGTGCGCGCCGTCGATCACGCGGTCGAGACGTTCCTGTCGCTCGACGCCAACGACTATACCGATGGCACGGCGCTGCAGGCGCTGCGCACCCTCGGTGCGGGCCTGCCCGCGGTGAAGGCCGATGCGAACGATCTCGACGCGCGCCTGCGCTGCATGATCGGTGCGTGGTTGTCGATGGTCGGCATCGTGTCGGGCACGCGGCTGGGCGCCAGCCACGCCATCGGCCATGTCCTCGGCGGGTCGGCGAACGTGCCGCACGGGCATACGTCGTGCGTGATGCTGCCTTACGTGCTCGATTACAACGCGTCGGTGAATGGTACGCGCCAGCGTGAGGTCGCGGCAGCGCTCGGCCAGCCGAACACGCCGCCGGCGCGCATCCTCGACAGCTTCATCCGCAATCTCGGCATGCCACGTACGCTGCGCGACGTGAAGATCGAGGAGGCCGATCTGCCGCGCCTGGCGAAGAACTGCATGCTCGACGACTGGACCCATTCGAACCCGCGGCCAATCTCGGGCCCGGATCAGGTCATGGAGATATTGAAGGCGGCGTACTAGGGCGATTCTGGACTGCTTCGCCCCAGGAGCGGTTCTGTCCCGGCCAGGAGCCGCCGAATGTTGGCGCGGTGGCGCACGATCACGTAGAGGCTGCCGGCAATCACCAGGACCCGATAGGGCCATGGTTGTGCCAGACCGCAGATCAGGACGATTGTCGTCACCGCGGCGAGCATCGAACTCAGGGAGACGATCCGAGAAATAGCCAGCACAACAGCAAACGCCGCCGCCGCCGCCAAACCGACCGGCCAGGACAAAGCCAGCAACACGCCCAGTCCCGTCGCCGCCGATTTGCCGCCTGCAAAGCGCAGCCAAATCGATCGGCTGTGTCCCAACAAGGCAGCAAGTCCGGCCAGGCAAACAGTCCAGGGCATCCAGGCTTGCAGATCAGGCGGTGGCGCAATGGATGACGATGTGAGGAACACGCGGGCAAAGACGACCGCCGCCACACCTTTCAGCACATCGACAATGAGCACCACCAGGGCCGGCCATTTTCCCAGGGTGCGCAACACGTTCGTCGCGCCGATGGACTTGGAGCCGTGTTCGCGGATATCGATGCCCTCGAGCAGCTTCCCCGCCAGATAGCCCGTGGGCATGGAACCGAAGAGATAAGCGACCGCCAATACAACCGCGCTCGCCATCCAAAACGCCATGGGCTCCACCTGGCTCACGACCTCCGCCCATAGCTGGCGAGGCCGCCCGTCTGTTGCTTCGGCGGGTGAGCCTTGATCGCTTCCTCATTGGGCTCGGTGCCCCAGCCGGGACGGCTGGGCATGATCAGGTGTCCGTCCTTGAACTCCGGCACGTGCGTGAACAGCTCGTGGTCCCATTCGAGGCGGTCGACGTCGGTCTCCATGATGCGCAGGTTGGGCACGCAGGCGGCGAAATGCGCGTTCATCATGGTGCAGAGATGTCCGTAGAAATTGTGCGGCGCGACGTTGACCTCGTGCGCCTCGGCGAGGTTGGCGATCTTCATCGACTGCCAGACGCCGTTCCACGGCGTGTCGATGATCGCCACGTCCATCGCCTGCTCGCGGAAATACGGCAGGAACTCGCGGATGCCCAGCAGGGTCTCGCAGGAGGAGATCGGATGCGGGCTCTGGCGCCGGATCAGGCCCAGCGCCTCGGGGCTGTATGAGTCGATCTCGACCCAGAACATGTCGAGGTCCCTGATCGCGCGCAGGATCTTCAGGTAGCCCTCGGTGCTGCAGTTGAAGTTGAGATCGAGCAGCAGGTCGACATCGGGACCGGCGCCCTCGCGGATCGCCTCCAGATGCATGCGCAGGTTGCGCAGCACGTGGCGGTCGACGTTGCGCTCGGGATAGTTCGGCGAGCCGAAGCCGGGGCGCCAGCCCTTGGGGTTCTTCTTCTGGCCGTCGTAGATGAAGATGTTGGTCTTCATCGCCGTGAAGCCCTTGTCGCGCACCTCGCGGCCGATCGAGACCACGCCGTCGAGATCGGTGATCGCCGGCTTGAAGTAGCCGGGGTGGTTGATGCGCCAGGTCGCGCAGTGCGACCAGTAGACCCGGATGCGGTCGCGGATCTTGCCGCCCAGCAGCTCGTAGCACGGCACGCCCAATGCCTTTGCCTTGGCATCGAGCAGCGCATTCTCGATCGCGCCCAGCGCCAGCGCGACCACGCCGCCGGCGGCCGGCCGCGTCACCGAGTACAGCTCGGCGTAGAGCCGCTCGTGCTCGCCCACCGGCTGGCCGACCAGCCGGTCGGAGAGCTTGCTAATCGCGGTGCCGACACCGGGCGCGCCGAAGCCTTCGTCGTACTCGCTCCAGCCGACGATGCCGTCCTCGGTCGTCACCTTGACGAAGTAGTAGTTGCGCCAGCCTGCGTCGGCCGCGAGCGTCTCGATCGAACGGATCTTCGAGGTCACCTTCATCGGCCTGATCCCCCCTAGCAAATAGCCGTTCTCGCGAGCTTGCCGCGTGGAATAATGGCCGACAAGGGAGAAGGGAGAGAGCCATGCACGGCATCTGGGGGGCAACGATCGCGACCACGCTGATCATGGGTGGCGCCTTTGCATTCGTGCTGTGGAAGTTCGCGCCGCGCGCGCATGTCGGCGCGCTGGCTCTGGCGTTGCTGCTGCAATTGCCGATGTCGGCGCTGACCTACTACCTCGTGCGCCAGCCGATCATGGCGGTGCTGCAGCCGCTGGTCGGCCACAGCCCGGTCTATCAGTGGGCGCAGTTCCTCTACGCGCCGCTGACGGAGGAGCCGGCGAAGCTGTGGCCCGCCTTGCTGCCGTTCTTCGCCCGCCGCATCGATCGCACGACGCTCGCCTGGTACGGGCTGGCGCTGGGCACCGGCTTCGCCATCGGCGAGGCAGCCTTCATCGCCGAGCTGATCGCCCGCTCGGGGCGCTTCGCCGACACGCCGTGGTGGGGCTTCGGCGGCTTCATCGGCGAGCGCGTCATGGTCGCCACGTTCCATGCGGCGATGGTCGCCACCACGATGCGCGGCTGGCGCTGCTGGCGCGGCGGCCTGGCGCTCGGCCTGGGCACCGCGATGCTGATGCATCTGCTGGGCAACCTGCCGATCGGCGTCTTCCCGCTGATCTTTCCGGCGGCGATCGCGCCCTCGATCATGGGGCTGTTCACCCTGACGATCTGCATCGGCAGCGCGCTGCTGCTGCGCTACTACGCCACCGGCGAGGTCAGCACGACGATCCCCGGCACCTCGACCACCTGCCCGAAATGCCATGCGACGCACGAACGCTCGCTGCTCGTGCTCAATCTCGGCTTCAAGCGGATCGAACGCTGTCCCGCCTGCAGACGGTGGAGCCTCGTCTGATCGCGCCGGTTCACGGCCGATAGGCTCGCCAACCTTTGGCACGCAGGTCGCAGGCCGGGCAGGCGTTGCAGCCGTAGCCCCAGTCGTGGCGCTGCGTGCGGTCGCCGAGGTAGCAGCTGTGCGTCTCCTCGACGACCAGGTCGACCAGCGCGCGGCCGCCGAGCTGCTCCGCCAGCCGCCAGGTCGCCGCCTTGTCGCGCCACATCAGCGGCGTGTCGATGACGATGCGGCGGTCCATGCCGAGGCTCAGCGCGACCTGCAGCGCCTTGAGCGTGTCGTCGCGGCAATCGGGATAGCCCGAGTAATCCGTCTCGCACATGCCGCCCACCAGGCGCTTGAGATCACGGCGATAGGCGAGCGCGCCGGCATAGGTGAAGAACAGCAGGTTGCGGCCGGGCACGAAGGTATTGGGCAGGCCGCCCTTCTCGAAGGCGATCGCCGCATCGCGGGTCAGCGCAGTGTCGCTGATCGCGCCCAGCGACCGGAGATCGATCATGTGATCGGCGCCGAGCTTCGCGCGCCACGCCGGGAAGCGCGCCCGCAACGCATCGACGATGCGCGTGCGGCACTCGAGCTCGACGCGGTGGCGCTGGCCGTAATCGAAGCCCACCGTCTCGACATGGGCATAACGCTCCAGCGCCCAGGCGAGGCAGACGGTGGAGTCCTGGCCACCGGAGAACAGCACGAGGGCGCGATCGTCGCTCATGCGCTTCCCATACGCCGTGCGACGCGCGCCTGCCACAGCGCGATCGCCGGCGTCACCACGAGTTCCATCGCCAGCCCGCCCAGCATCGGCCGGGACGGCACGCCGACCACCGCCAGGCTGAGCAGCCGCGCGAGGCCGCCGCAGACGACCAGCGCCGCGAGCAGCCGCACGCGCGCCCCGTGGCGCTCGATGGCGGGGATCGTGCTCCACCACGCCACGCCGATCGCCAGCAACAGGCCGCTGAGATAGCGCATGTGGCTGTCCGCGGACGGCGTGCCCGCGATCCCGTCGATCATCGCCGGACCGCGCAGCGTGCCGGCGAGGCCGGCGGCCACGGGCACCAGCGCCAGGAACGCGACGGCGATTTGCAGGGCTCGGCGCTCCATCCGGGGTGTCATCGGCGCACCACGCGTGCTAGCGTCCGCGCCAACACGACCGGCTCAAGCCGGCGGTCGAGGCGGCGATGATGGGTACGCCGCAGGGTGGAAGTGAGGACGGGAGACATTCCATGCGTCATGTCAGGTTGATTCTGGCCGCGGCAGGCATTGCGGCCGCTTTTGTTGCAGGCGCCGCGCTGGCGCAGAAATCGGGCGGCACGCTGCGCATCGCGCATCGCGACAACCCGCCCAGCGCCTCGATCCACGAGGAAGCGACGATCTCCGTCAACATGCCGTTCATGGCGATCTACAGCAACCTCGTGATCTTCGATCCCAAGGCGAAGCTCAACAGCACCGACAAGCTGGTCGGCGAGCTGGCGACCAGCTGGTCGTGGAACGCCGACAACACGCAGCTCACCTTCAAGCTGCGCGAGGGCGTGAAGTGGCACGACGGCAAGCCGTTCACCAGTGCCGACGTGGTCTGCACCTTCGACGCGCTGACCGGCAAGGCCAAGGGCGACACGGCCATGCGCAAGAACCCGCGCGCGGTCTGGTACAAGAATCTCAAGGAGACCAAGGCCAACGGGCCGCTGGAGGTCACCTTCGTGCTCGAGCGGCCACAGCCCTCGTTCATGGCCATGCTGGCCGCCGGCTACACGCCGATCTACGCCTGCCATGTCTCGAACGCCCAGTACCGCACCAAGCCGATCGGCACCGGGCCGTTCAAGTTCGTCGAGTTCAAGCGCAACGAATCGATCAAGCTGGTCAGGAACCCGGATTATTTCCGCAAGGGCCTGCCCTATCTCGACGCCATCGAGTGGACGATCATCCCCAACCGTTCGACGCGCGTGCTCGCCTTCATCGCCGGCCATGCCGACATGACCTTCGATTCGGACATCACCTTCCCGATGCTGCCGGACGTCAAGAAGCAGGCACCTTCGGCGATCTGCGAGGAGCGGCCGACCAATGTCAGCACCAACCTGATCGTCAACAGCGAGTCGCCGCCGTTCAATAATCCGGAGATCCGCAAGGCCATGGCGCTGGCGCTCGATCGCCAGGCGTTCAGCAAGATCCTCACCGAGGGCCACGATCTGCAGGGCGCCGCCATGCTGCCGCCGCCGGCCGGCGTCTGGGGCATGCCGGCGGAGGAGCTGGCCAAGCTGCCCGGCTACGGCAACGACACCGAGAAGAACCTCGCCACGGCGCGCGAGATCATGACCAAGCTGGGCTACAGTGCCGCCAAGCCGCTGAAAATCAAGGTCGCCACGCGCAACATCTCGATCTATGTCGACCCGGCGGTGCTCCTGATCGATCACCTGAAGAAGATCTTCATCGAAGGCGAGCTCGACACGGTCGAGACGCCGGTCTGGTATCCCAAGGTGCTGAAGAAGGACTACCAGGTCGGCCTCAACCTCACCGGCGGCGGCGTCGACGACCCCGACGTGCAGTTCTACGAGAACTACTCCTGCGGCTCGGAGCGCAACTACACCGGCTATTGCAACAAGGACGTCGACGCGTTGATCGACGCGCAGTCGCGCGAAGTCGACATCGAGAAGCGCAAGCGCATCGTCTGGCAGCTCGAGCGCAAGCTGGCCGACGAGGTGGCGCGGCCGATCATCTCCTGGAACGTCGCCAACACCTGCATGTACCCGTACCTGAAGGGTCTCGTGCTGCAGAACAACAGCATCTACAACGGCTGGCGCTTCGACGAGGTGTGGCTCGACAAGTAAGCGGGGACCGCCGACGCTTCCGAACTACTCCGGCTTGATGCCGGCCGCCTGCAGCACCGGCCCCCACAGGGGCCGTTGCTTTTTCAGCCATTCGCCCAGTTCCTCGGGCGTGCCGCCCATGGCGACGAAGCCGCGCTTGCGCAGATCCTCGACCATGTCGGGGGCACGCACCGTCTCGTTGAGCGCGCGATTGATCTTCAGCACGATGTCCTGAGGTGTCGCGGCGGGCACGATCAGCGTGTAGACGATCGTGCCCTCGACCGGCCCGAGGCCGAGCTCGCGGAAGGTCGGGATCTGCGGCGACAGCTCCGAGCGCTTCTCCGCCGCCAGCGCGTAAGGCCTGATCCTGCCGCTGGCGAAATGCGGCTCGACGCTGGTGAGGCTCGACACGCCGAGCTGGACATGGCCGCCCAACAGGTCGGTGACCAGCGGGCCGGTGCCGCGGAACGGCACATGGGTGAGCTTCACGCCGTTGAGCAGGCCGAGCTGCTCGTCGGCGAGATGCATCGGCGTCGTCAGCCCGGCCGTGCCGAACTGCACCTTGCCGGGGTCGGCCTTGGCCGCCGCGACGATCGCCTTGGCATCCGGCCACGGCGCGTTGGCCGAGCCGACCAGCACCGAATCCTGCCGGGCGATGAATCCGACCGGCGCGAAATCCTTGTCGGGATCGTAGTTCATTCGGGCGATCAGCAGCGGAAACAGGGTCTGCGCGTTGCTGCTGACGAGGAGTGTGTGACCGTCGCCGCCCAGCTTGGCGACGTATTCGTGCGCGAGGTTGCTGCCGGCACCCGGCTTGTTGTCGACGATCACCGAGCCGCCGAGCTTCTCGCGGAAACGCTCGAGGATCGCCCTCGCCAGCGCATCGGTGCCGCCGCCGGGCGGGAAGCCCACCACCAGCCGCACCTGCTGCGAGGGATAGGTGTTGGCGCGCACGGCAGGCGCGGCCAGCAACGCGAGCGCCCCGCCGATGCCGGCGCGGCGCGACAACGATGTCGCCATGGTGTCTCCTCCGTCTTTGGCTGCGAGCCTAGACAGCGGCGCTGCGCCGCACAACGTCCGGCGCTCGCGTTGACGGCATCGGGCGCGCTAGGCTCGGGCCGGCCCGTCGGCCGTGGGGAGTGGACATGAGCGACACCGATCTCTGGCGCTGGGACGCCGTCGACCTCGCTGCGGCGATCCGCGCGCGAAAGGTGTCGAGCGTCGAGGCCACGCGCGCGGTGCTCGATCGTCTCGAAGAGGTCAATCCCAAGGTCAATGCCGTGGTGCGCCTGACCGCCGACGAGGCGCTCGATGCGGCCAACGCCGCCGACGAGGCGGTGCGCCGCGGCGGCCAGCTCGGCGCGCTGCACGGCGTGCCGGTGACCATCAAGGAGAACATCGACCAGGTTGGCCATCCCACGATCAACGGCGTGGTGGCATTCAAGGAGCTGGTGGCGCGGGAGGACTCGCCGCCGGTCGCCAATTGGCGCAAGGCGGGCGCGGTGATCGTCGGCCGCACCAATACGCCGGCCTTCTCGCTGCGCTGGCACACCGACAACGACGTGCACGGTCCTTCGCTCAATCCCTGGTGCAAGACACGCACATCGGGCGGCTCGTCGGGCGGTGCCTCCGCCGCGCTCGCCGTGGGCATCGCGCCGCTGGCACACGGCAACGACTACGGCGGCTCGATCCGCTACCCCGCCTATACCTGCGGGCTGGCCGGCATCCGGCCGACGCAGGGCCGCGTGCCGGCGTTCAATGCCACCGCCGCCGCCGAACGCAGCGCCAGCAATCA
>CAYNOF010000801.1:0-5691 GCA_964398335.1 uncultured Rhizobiaceae bacterium | reverse complement strand
CGTGCCGGCGTCGCGACGGCCTGATGAAGAGCCGGCGGAACGCCGGCGCTCCCCGTTCAGTCGACGATGAACAGCTTTGCCCCCACCGCGGTGCGCGAGCGGTGCGGTTCGGCGTTGTCGGCCACCTGGTAGCTCATGCCGGGCCTGAGCACGAAGCGGCGGCCGTCCTTGAGCTCGGTGTCGAGCTCGCCCTCCAGGCACATCAGGATATGGCCCTTTTCGCACCAGTGATCGGCGAGGTAGCCCGGCGTGTAGTCGACCAGGCGGACGCGGATGTCGCCGAACTGGCGCGTGCGCCAGATCGCCTTGCCGGTCTCGCCGGCATGCTCGGTCGGCTCGACGTCGCTCCAGTCGGTGGTGCCGAACGGGATCGCGGACATCTTCATCGCAGGCACTCCATGGCGGCACCGGTCACTTCTTGTCCAGGCGCGACTTCAGCGGGCTGATCTTTTCCGGATCCCAGCCGATCACCTTCCTGGCCGCCTCGGCGATCTCGGGATCGACGGACGGCGGCTCGAGGTCGGCGCCCCTGCCCAGCAGATCGGCCACCAGCTCGACACCGTCGACGCGGCTGCGCTTCTTGCTGTCGCTGGAGATCACGTGCCAGGGCGCGTTGTCGGTGTCGGTGTTCTCCAGCATGTCGTCGAAGGCCTCGACGTAGGCGTCGTGCTTGGCGATGTTGCGGAAGTCCTCGAGCGTGACCTTGAAGCGTTTGTCCGGTGTCTCGAGGCGGCGGATGATGCGCTTGCGCTGTTCCTCGGCGCTGAGGTTCAGCAGGATCTTGATCAGCCGCACGCCGCTGTCGGTCAGCATCCTCTCGAAGGCGTTGATCTCGCCGTAGGCGCGCCGCCACTCCTCCTTATTGATGAAACCCTCGACGCGCTCGACCAGCACGCGGCCATACCAGGTGCGGTCGAAGATCGCGAGGTAGCCCGGCGCCGGCAGCTTCTCCCAGAAGCGGTAGAGGTAGTGCCGGCCCTGCTCGTCGGGACGCGGCGCGCCGATGCGCCAGACCTGCACCGGCCGCGGATCGAGCTTCTCGGTCAGCCGCTGGATCAGGCCGCCCTTGCCGGCCGCGTCCCAGCCCTCGACGGCGACGATCGCGCGGCAATTGGTGCGGGCCAGCCATTGCTGGACCCGCAGCAGGTGCAATTGCGCCCGGACCAGCCGCTTCAGGTAGTCGTCGTCGTTGACGCCGTCCGCCAACGGCAGCTTGTCTAGCTTCTTCCAGCGCCCCATCTTGTGTATCAGGGTCCTCTGTCTGCCCAAGATTTTGTCATCGTGCCCCGTCCCATCCGCCCCGTCGAGTGCTGACACGCATGGCCGACATCTCCCGAACGAGCGATGGTGAGGACGACGCACCGTGGTGGCGGGTGGCCGAGCGCGACGGCCGCGCCATCGTCGAGGCCGGCGGTCCCTGGGTGGTGATGGCCCTGCGCGCCATGAAGCCGGGGGCCGACGGGCCGCCGGCCGACGCCAAGGCCATCGACATCGCCGGCGTCACCGCGCTGGACACGGCCGGGGTGACCGAGCTGGTGCACCTGCGCCGCGCCGCCGGCGACTGCCCGATCGAGGGCGGCGACGAGAAGCAGGACAGCCTGATCGAGCTGGTCGAGAAGAACGTCTGCGAGGCCCAGCCGCCGCCGCCGTCCCTGCCGATGCTGATCGACATCCTCTACGATCTGGGCGAGGGCTTCACACGCTTCCTCGATCGCTCGGCGCGGCTGCTGGAGTATTTCGGCGAGGTGCTGTTCGTCATCGCCAAGGGCCTGCTGCGGCCGCGCGAGATGCGCCTGAACGCCACCGTCGTGCAGATGCGCGAGGTGTGGATCCGCGCCCTGCCGATCGTCGCGGTGCTGCTCTTCCTGATCGGCGTGGTCGTCGCCTACCAGGGCGTCGAGCAGCTCAAGCAGTTCGGCGCCGAGACCTTCACCGTCGAGGCCGTGGGCATCAGTATCCTGCGTGAGCTCGGCGTGCTCCTGACCGCGATCATCGTCGCCGGCCGCTCCGGCAGCGCCTTCGCCGCGCAGATCGGCACCATGCGCGTCAACCAGGAGATCGACGCGATGCAGGCCATGGGCATGTCGCCGGTCGAATGGCTGGTGGTGCCGCGCATCGCCGCCCTGACGCTCTCCATGCCGCTGCTGGTGTTCTGGGGCAATGCCGTAGGCCTGCTGGGCGGGGCGTTCGCCTGCGAGATCTATCTCGACTTCACCGTCAGCCAGTATTTCGCCCGGCTGCGTGACGGCTTCAACATCACCAGCTTCTGGGTCGGCATGATCAAGGCGCCGGTGTTCGGCTTCGTCATCGCCGCCATCGGCTGCTACGAGGGGCTGCAGGTCAAGAGCGACGCCGAGAGCGTCGGGCGCCAGACGACGACGGCGGTCGTCGAGTCGATCTTCTTCGTCATCGTGCTCGACGCGATCTTCTCGATCTTCTTCCTCTCGGTGGGCATGTGAGCATGGCGGCCGAGGCCCAGACCGCGCCGCCGCCCTTCCGGCCGATCCTGGCCGAAGGCGGGCAGATCCGCGACCACCGCGACGGCCGCGAAAGGGTGATCAGCCTCCGCGGCATCCGCAACAAGTTCGGCACCACCAACATCCACCGCAATCTCGATTTCGACGTATTCCGCGGCGAGATTGTCGGCCTCGTCGGCGGCTCGGGCTCCGGCAAGTCGGTGCTGCTGCGCACGATCATCGGCCTGCAGAAGCCCAAGGAGGGCCGCATCGAGATCCTCGGCCGGGAGCCGGGCTCGCTCAGCCAGGCCGAGCTCGGGAACCTGCAGACGCGCTGGGGCGTACTCTTCCAGGAGGGGGCGCTGTTCTCGTCCCTGACGACGGCCGAAAACATCGAGTTGCCGCTGCGAGAGCGTGCGCGTCTGCCCCAGTCGAAACTCGAGGAGCTGGCCGCGTTGAAGATCGCCATGGTCGGGCTGCCGCCGGATACCGCGGCCAAGAAGCCGTCCGAGCTGTCGGGCGGCATGAAGAAGCGCGCCGGCCTGGCGCGCGCCTTGGCGCTCGACCCCGAGCTCCTGTTCCTCGACGAGCCGACCGCCGGGCTCGATCCGATCGCCGCCTCGGCCTTCGACGACCTGATCCGCCAGCTGCAGCGCAGCCTGGGGCTCACCGTGCTGATGGTCACCCACGACCTCGACACCCTGCACGCGATTTGCGACCGGGTCGCCGTGCTGCTCGACAAGCGCGTCGTGGCCGGTACGATGGAGGAACTGGTGGCCTACGACCATCCCTGGGTGCGCGACTACTTCCACGGGCCGCGCGCGCGGGCCGCCGGAATCGGGGACGGCGGCAGCGAGCGGCACAAGAGAGCCTGAATGGAACATCGCTCGCCCTACGTCGCGATCGGCGCCACCGTCCTGGTCTTCGTGCTGGCGGTGGTGGGCTTCGTCGCCTGGAAGCTGCGCACCGGCAACGACGAGAAGCTTGCCTACTACCGCATCCTGTTCGACGAGGACATCCAGGGGCTGACGCGCGATTCGCCGGTCTACTATCGCGGCCTGCGGGTCGGCCGCGTGCAGGACATCAGGCTGGTGCGCCTGCCGGCCGAGCTCAGCGACGCGGAGCGCGAGCAGGGCCCGGACAAGGGCGGCCGGCGCATGGTCGAGCGCATCTCGGTGATCGTCGGCATCGACCGCACCGTCGACATCCACAGCGCCGCACGCGCGGTGTTCGAGCGGCCGCTGATCACCGGCGCGGCCTATATCCAGATCCTGCCGACCATGGGGCCGGTGCGCGACGAGACCGCGCTGCCCAAGCGCCAGATCGACGAGGAGCCGTTCCCGGAGATCCCGCCGGCGCCCTCAACCTTGACCAGCACGGCGCAGAGCGCGCAGGAGCTGTTCACCAAGGCCAGCGCCCTGGTCGACCGGCTCAACGCGGCGCTGTCGGCCGATGCGGTCACGTCGTTCAACGAGAGCCTGAAGAACCTCTCGACCATCACCGGCTCGGTGGCGCGCAACGAGGGCAATATCGACAAGGCGCTCACCGAGCTGCCCAAGGCGATCGCCGAGATGCGCGTGACCATGGAGAAGTTCACCGCGGCGGCCGACACCATCAACCAGATCGCCACCGAGATCGGGCCGCAGGACGATTCGACGCGCAAGGCGCTGGCCGGCAAGACGCCGAGCGAGGTGCGCAAGACGCTGACCAGCCTGCGCGAGGCGGTCGACGGCATCAACGCCACCACGGCCTCGCTCAACAGGGTGATCGCCGACAATCGCGGGCCGGTGCGGCAGTTCACCGAGCAGGGGCTGATCGAGCTCAACGCCACGATCCGCGAGCTCAAGACGCTGTCGGCGAACCTCAGCGCCATCTCCACGCGCCTGGAGCGCGACCCCGCCAACTATCTGTTCGGCAGCAAGCAGGGATACCAGCCGAAATGAGCGATCCGCATCCGCCTCACCCTGAGGAGCGCCCGCAGGGCGCGTCTCGAAGGGTGGGCAGCACGCGCGGTGTCCGTTGCCCATGCTGCGAGACGGCCGCTTTGCGGCCTCCCCGGCATGAGGGCGGTGTGGCGAGGCGCTCCCGTATCCCGCGGCGCGCCGCTTCCGTCGCCGCGGCGGCGCTGGCCGCCCTGCTCGGCGCCTGCAGCCTGCTCAGCAAGGCCGACGATCCGGTCAACCTCTACACCGTCACGCCCAAGAGCACCTTCGACGCCGGCCTGCCGATGGTGCGCTGGCAGCTGATCGTCGATGTGCCGACGGCGGCGGCGCACATCAACAGCGGCCGCATCGCGCTGCAGATGACGCCGACCTCGTCGGACTATTACGCCCAGAGCGCCTGGACCGATCGCGCGCCGCTGATGGTGCAGACCCGCACCATCGAATCGTTCGAGAACACCCGGCGCATCGTCGGTGTCGGCCGCGATCCGGTGGCGGTGAAGGCCAACTACATCCTGCAGACCGACCTGCGCGAGTTCCAGGCCGAGTACTTCCACGGCGGCGCGCCGATCGCGCATGTGCGCATGGTCACGCGCCTGGTGCGCATGCCCGACCGCCAGATCGTCGGCGCCGCCGCCTTCGAACGCTGCTGGCGCGCCAGGGCCGACAAGATCCCCGAGGTGGTGAAGGCCTTCGACGAGGCGCTGGGCTCGGTGCTCAAGCGCCTGGTCGCCTGGACGCTGACCGCGGTGCCGCCCTACGTGCTGCCGGAAGGCACGCCCTCGCCGGCGCCGCGCGCCGGCGATGCCGGCGTCGACAACAGCGCCGGCTGCCCCAGGCCGGGCCAGGCCGTCGAGACGCCTGTGGTCCAGGATTGATCCTTTGCGCTACCTTGCCCCGGGAAACGCATCCGAGGAGAGGGCGTCATGCAGGTTCTACAGCCAGCCGACTGGGCGCGGCCGCGCGGTTTCTCGCACGGGCTGGTGATCGACAAGCCGGGCCGCTGGGTCGTGCTGGCCGGGCAGACCGGTGCCAACGAGCAGGGCGACTACGACGATGACCTCGCCGCCCAGGTCGCCTCGGCGCTCAAGCGCATCGTGCGCCTGGTGCGCGAGGCGGGCGGCGGGCCCGAGCACATCGTGAGGCTGAACTGGTACATCACGAAGCAGGACGAGTACGAAGCCGCCGGCGCCGGCATCGGCGCGGCGTGGAAGGAGACGCTGGGGCGCAACTTCCCGACCTCGACCCTGCTCTACGTCTCGGGCCTGGTCGACCGCCGCGCCAAGGTCGAGATC
>CAYNOF010000800.1:0-1877 GCA_964398335.1 uncultured Rhizobiaceae bacterium | reverse complement strand
GGCGGTGGCGGCGGCGGCTTCTCGCACTCCTGCGCCGACGCCGGCAGTCCGGCGGCAAGGGCAATAACAACCGATAGCAGCAGCAACAACGATCGACCGTGGCGCATGGCGGTTCCTCGGGCAATGGTCCGCGCCACGATGACTCGATTTGACCCGCGCGGGAAGGGTTGACGCCATACGGCGCCGGGCGGAAGCTGGCGGCGACACCAAGGGGAGCCCCTGCAAGGGGCTGAGAGGCCGATGGCCGCGCACGACGCGGCAAGCGGCGACCCTTCGAACCTGATCCGGGTCATGCCGGCGAAGGGATGGATCTCGCGGCCCCCAACCAGGCTCCGTCTTCCGCTCCTCCGGCCCGGACCAGTCCGCGCCGGCCGAGGAGCTCTTGATGCCTGACTCGTCCACCCTCTCGGTCTCGACGGGCCCGTTGCCGTCATCACGCAAGATCCACGTCGCCGGCAACCGCCATCCCGATATCCGCGTGCCCCTGCGCGAGATCGACCTCACGCCGTCGGCCGGCGAGCCGCCGGTGCGGGTCTACGACTCCTCCGGCCCCTACACCGATCCGACGGCGCGCATCGATATCGCCGCCGGCCTGCCGGCGCTGCGTCGCGCCTGGGTCGAGGCGCGCGGCGATGTCGAGGCCTATGCCGGCCGCAACTGGAAGCCGGAAGACGACGGTCGCCGCCGCGGCGATCCCAACGCACGCGCCGCCTTTCCCGCACCCATGCGCCAGCCGCTCCGGGCCAAGCCCGGCCGCGCCGTGACGCAGCTGCATTACTCGCGCGCCGGCATCGTCACGCCCGAGATGGAGTTCATCGCCATCCGCGAAAACCTCGGCCGGGCGCGTGCCAGCGAACTGGCCGCCGAGCGGCTGCGCGATGGCGAGAGCTTCGGCGCCGCCATCCCCCAGTTCGTGACGCCGGAGTTCGTGCGCGACGAGATTGCACGCGGTCGCGCCATCATCCCGGCCAACATCAATCATCCCGAGTCCGAGCCGATGATCATCGGCCGCAACTTCCTGGTGAAGATCAACGCCAATATCGGCAACTCCGCCGTCGCCTCCTCGATCGCCGAGGAGGTCGAGAAGATGGTGTGGGCGATCCGCTGGGGCGCCGACACGGTCATGGACCTGTCGACCGGGCGCGACATCCACACCACCCGCGAATGGATCATCCGCAACGCGCCGGTGCCGATCGGCACCGTGCCGATCTACCAGGCGCTGGAGAAGGTCGGCGGCAAGGCCGAGGAGCTGAGCTGGGAGATCTTCCGCGACACCTTGATCGAGCAGGCCGAGCAGGGCGTCGACTACTTCACCATCCACGCCGGCGTGCGCCTGCCCTACATCCCGCTGACGGCCAACCGCGTCACCGGCATCGTCAGCCGCGGCGGCTCGATCATGGCCAAGTGGTGCCTGGCGCATCACCGCGAGAGCTTCCTCTACGAGCGCTTCGCCGAGATCTGCGAGATCATGCGCGCCTACGACGTGAGCTTCTCGCTCGGCGACGGGTTGCGTCCGGGCTGCAACGCCGACGCCAACGACGCCGCGCAGTTCGCCGAGCTGGAGACCCTGGGCGAGCTGACCAGGATCGCCTGGGAGCAGGACGTGCAGGTGATGATCGAAGGGCCCGGCCACGTGCCGATGCACAAGATCAAGGCCAACATGGACAAGCAGCTCAAGGCCTGCGGCGAGGCGCCGTTCTACACCCTGGGGCCGCTGGTCACCGACATCGCGCCCGGCTACGACCACATCACGTCAGGGATCGGCGCGGCGATGATCGGCTGGTTCGGCACGGCGATGCTCTGCTACGTGACGCCGAAGGAGCATCTCGGCCTGCCCGACCGCGAGGACGTCAAGCAGGGGGTGATCGCCTACAAGA
>CAYNOF010000799.1:0-3021 GCA_964398335.1 uncultured Rhizobiaceae bacterium | reverse complement strand
TCCGCGCCGCCTACGAGGAGACGACGCTGGACGCCAGCCTGCTGCTGATGGCCCAGACCGGCTTCATCGAGCCCGGCGATCCGCGCTATGTCGGCACGGTCGCCGCCATCGAGCGCGAGCTGATGACCGACGGCTTCGTGCGGCGCTACAACACCACCGCGATCGACGATGGCCTGCATCCGGGCGAAGGCGCCTTCCTCGCCTGCAGTTTCTGGCTCGCCGACGCCTATTGCTCGCTCGGCCGCTACGACGATGCGCGCGCGCTGTTCGAGCGGCTGCTGGCGATCCGCAACGATCTGGGATTGCTGGCCGAGGAATACGACGTGGCCGGGCGGCGACAGGCCGGCAATTTCCCGCAGGCCTTCTCGCATGTCAGCCTGATCAACACCGCCTTCAACCTCACGCGCGCCGCGCGGCCGGCCGATCAGCGTGCCCAGGGCGACGGCTCGCACGTACGCGCCGACAGGCCGCCGCGCACGCCGGATCGGCCCGGCACCGGTCCGAAGGTCGCCCAGCCGCGGGCCCGCACGCCCGACGACCACGACCACAAGCGCTCCGTCAGGCGGCGCAGCATCCGCAAGTGACCCTACGACGCCGGCCTATGAATCGAGCAACGGCCCGGCGGCACCGACCATGGCGGCGGCGTAGTGCTCCTTCAGCGCCTCCTCGTCGATCGGGCCGGCGAAAGCCGGACGCGTGCCGGGGTTGGTCAGCAGGCCGGGCAACTTGGCCATGTGCTTGCGCTGCACGGCGGCGATCGCCGCCAGCATGCGTTCGTCTTCGTCCGAGACCGAGTCCGCCGGGTCCAGGCCGAAATCGACCAGAAACTTGACCAGCGCCTCGAGCGTCCCGCGATTGAGGTCGACCACCTTGTCGTTGAGCTCCCGGTTCACGCGCAGCAGCGCGTTGGCGGCGACGATCTTCTCCGACTCCTCGATCGCATCCGACACGACCTCGGAGAATGCGACCGCGAAGGCGGTGGCCGCCGCGGCGGAGAACATCTCCTCGACGGGGAAAGCCGTGACGATCCTGCCCGTCTTCGAATCGATGATGACCCGCAGGACCTTTTCCCCGCCGCGGCCGATCGGCCCCTCGAAGACCTTCTCGATGAGAATCCGGCCGTTGCGCTGGATGGCCGAATTGTCGAAGGAGCGCAGCGTCTTCTCGATCAGCTTGCGCACGTTGGTGGTGCTGAAGACGGTGTGGACCGTCTTGTTCATCACCCAGGGACGGGTGACGTGCTTGGCGGCCGCCTTGCGATGCAATCCGATATGCTTGCTGATATTGCCGACGCGCTTGGCCAGCCAGGTTCCGGCTTTCTTCACGCCGGCTGCCACCACAGGTGCGACCATCACGCTGCTCCTTCGCGCGGACACTGGGCAGCCGGCATGTTTGCCAGTGTCGCGGCGCGCGCGCGTCCACCAAACGGTGGAGAACAGGCGGATCGGCTGGAGCGGCGCGATGAAACAGACTCGGCGGATCCTTCAAGCGTCTTTGGGAGCACCGGCGTCCCGCCGGCATCATGAGCCGGCGGGACGCCGGCGCTCCCAAAGACAAAGGCAGAGTGGTTCCGCCGTTCCGCCCGCCGCTCTAGATCGGCAGGCTCAGCGAGGCGCTCAGGCGCAGCAGCTCGGCCTGACGCGAGCAGCCGGTCTTCTCCAGGACGCGCAGGAGATGCGTCTTGACGGTGCTGGGCGCGATGCCCAGGCGGCGCGCGATGCTGGCCTGCGTCTCGCCCTCGCAGATCAGCTCGAACACCCGCGTCTCCGCCGGCGTGAGGTTGTAGAGCACCATCAGCGCGTCGCGCGGCCATTGCGGCGGCGCCGTGGCCGGCACCACGAACAGCGCCGCCACCGCGCGCTGCAGGCGTCCGCTGCGCAGTTGCAGGCGGTTCAGCGGCAGGACATGGACGACAGACGGCGCATCGTCGCGGTCGCGCGCCGGCAGGCCGATGCCGCGCTGGCCGAGCTGCAGGCGGTCGCGCGCCGCCAGCGTCACCGCCGCCCGCAGCGCCGCGGTTGTCCTGTCCGACGACAGCCGCACCTGGCCCTGGCGCACGCCGAGCGGGCCGCCGCCCTCGATCTGGCGGGCGGCCGCGGCGTTGACATGCACCACGCCCAGCGCCTCGTCGACCAGCACGACGCCGACCAGCAGGGACTCCAGCACCGCGCCGAAGCTGGCGGCCTCGAGCGCCTTCATGTCGAAGATGTCGCTGATCAGCACCGCGCGGCGGATATGCGGGGCGATCAGGCGCAGCCCGGCCAGCTCATCCTCGCTCACCGTGCCGGCCGATACGTGGCGGCCCAGCGCCAGCGAGCTCAGGTGACGGTCATCGCGGCTGATGCCCACGAAGGTGATGTCGACCAGGCCGCGCGGCAATCCCCATTCGGTGTAGTAGCGGTTGCCGGCGAGCACCTCGGGCGGCACCGCCTGCGACAGCGTGACCGGCTCGCCCAGGGGAAACTGCAGGATGCGCTCGACGCCGCCCCACAGATGGGCGAGGTCGGCGGCATAGGGTTGGCTGCTTGCCGCATAGGCCCCGGCGTCCATGCCGGCGACGACCTGCAGCCGCGCCTCGCCGGAGGGAATCGCATGCATGCCCAACGTGCCCAGCGCGAAGCCGAAGGTCGAGCGGATGGCCTCGACCGTCTCGTTCCAGCGCTCCGGCGCCACCACGCAATCGTAGATCAGGCCGACGATGTCGGACAGGCGCTCGGCGGAGAGTGCGACGGACATGCCTCAACCGTGAAGCGATCGGCCCGCTCTGTCTATCGCCGGGGAATGAACGACTGAACAGCGAGGCTACGCCACCAGCCGGATGCCCTCGCGCTCGATGGTGGTGATCTCGTCCGACACGGTGGTGCGCTGGACGTTGCGCTTGTACTTCAGGTCGTCGAACGGCCGGCCGCGATGCATGGTGCAGCGGTCGTCCCACATCACCAGGTCGTTGACCCGCCAGCGGTGGGTGTAGACGAACTGCCGCTGCGTGGCGTGCGCGATCAGCTCGGCGAGCAGCTTGCG
>CAYNOF010000798.1:0-1518 GCA_964398335.1 uncultured Rhizobiaceae bacterium | reverse complement strand
AGGTGACCTGGTCGCGCAGCACCCGCTCCACCACATTCAGATCATGGTAGATCAGCGCCGGAGGTTTGGAGGCTTCCGCGCGGGTGCGGATTTCATTCCACAGCCCTTTCAGGAAGCGAATATCGGCACGCAGCTCTTCTTCGGAAGCGTTCTGTGCGGCGGTGCGCACGATAAAGCCGCCATGGCCGTTTTCCCGCTCACTGATCACGATCCGCTTCAGGCGCTGGCGCTCCTCCTCGGAGGAAATCTTGCGCGACACGCCGGTGTGATTCACCGTGGGCATGTAGACCAGGAAGCGCCCCGGCAAAGCGATGTGGCTGGTGATGCGGGCGCCCTTCTTGCCGATGGGCTCCTTGGCGATCTGCACCAGGATTTCCTGCCCTTCCTTGAGCAGGTCGCTGATCAGCGGCAGGTTCTGCGGCTCGCGGCGACGGAAGCGGCGTCCGGCATTGCCCTTACGGCCGCGCTGTCCCCCACCTCGGCGTTCGTGTCCCGGGCGCGGAGCACGCTGGGTGTAGCTCGCGGTCCCGGCGGGAGCGCGCACTTCTACGCGCGCATCCACGGTGCCGTTGCCACGCGCTTCCGCGTCCAGCAAAGCCTCGGCTTCCGCCTGGGCCTCTTCCAGCTCGTCTTCCTCTTCGCCGGTTTCGTCCACCGGAGCTTCGGAGCCTTCCACGACCTCTTCGACTGCCGCGGAGAAGGCCGCGTCGCCCCCCTCTTCATCTTCGCCGGAAGCGGCCAGCTCGGGCGCTGCGTCGGCATAGCCTTCCGCTGCCTGGGTCTCTTCCTCGACATCGTCGTCTTCGAAGGCCGCGTCTTCTTCCAACTCTTCCATGTAAGAAGCCAGATCGGCTTCGTCCTCTTCAATCTCTTCTTCTTCCATGGTGCCCGCAGAAGCCGCTACCAGGGGCGTTTCTACAGGTTCGGAAACTGTGACCGCGCGATCTTCGGGAAAACCAGGTTCTTCCGCCTCTTCCTCGGCAAATTCCTCTTCTTCGATTTCTTCCCGCACCGGACTTTCGCCAAACACCTCGGCAACGTTCTTCTGGTGCTGCCGTTGCAATTCCGCGTCCCAGGGCGAGGTCACCGCGGTTTCCATCTCGCTGGCGGCGTGTTCGAATGCCTGCGAGGCCGCCCCTAACTCCGCCGCTGCGGATGGGACCTCGGCTGGTTCCGCGAAAATGGGTTCATCCTCGGGGAAAGCCTGCGCCACCTCCGCCGGCCGGGTTTGCTCGGGTTCCACTTTTGCTTCCTGGACAGGCGCGCTCACCGGCGCCGGCGCCAGGCGTTGATATTTGGAAATCGATTCCCCGGGCAACAGAATGGGCTGGTAACCGGCGGGCGGACCGTATTCCACGTGCTCGGAACGGCGTCCTTCGCGCGGCTCGCGCCCTTCCCGTGGCTCTCGCGACCCACGCGGCTCCCGAAGTTCCGCGGGCGGACGTGCCGACCGCGACTCTTGCCCGGCACGTTCACTACGCTCCGGTCCCCGTTCACTGCGCTCGTTGCGGTCACTGC
>CAYNOF010000797.1:0-2679 GCA_964398335.1 uncultured Rhizobiaceae bacterium | reverse complement strand
AGGCAGCCCAGCGGCGTGCAGGAGACCGGGAAGTCGAGCGGCTCGCCGGCGGCGATCTGCGACAGGCGGCCGGCGTTCATCGGGTGCAGGCCGTCGACATCCTTGTCGGGGTCGATCGCCTGGATCACGACGGAGCTGGCGATGTGCCTGGGCAGCGGCAGCTGCACCAGGATGCCGTGCACGGCCGGATCGGCGTTCAGCGTCGCGACCACCTTCAGCACGTCCGCCTGCGACGTGTTCTCGGGCAGGCGATGCTCGAAGCTCGCCATGCCGACCTCGACGCTCTGGCGGCCCTTGCTGCGGACGTAGACCTGGCTGGCGGGATCCTCGCCGACCAGCACCACGGCGAGGCCGGGCGTGATGCCCCTGGCTGTCTTGAGCTCGCCGACCGCGCCGGCGATTCGCTGGCGCAGGCCCTCGGCATAGGCCTTGCCGTCGATCAGGCTGGCTGTCATGGCGGGCTCTCCCTCCAGGATTCGAGTGTCGCGGCAAGCACGGTGCCGTTGCCGGCAACGTGGAGCGTCTTGCGGCGCGCGGTGGCGCCCTGCGTCACGCTGATGGCGGATTTGGCGACGCCGAGCGCCTTGGCGAGCAGCGCGATCACGGCGGCGTTGGCCTTGCCGTCCTCGGGCGCGGCGTTGACCGAGATCGAGAGCGCCTCGCCGTCGCGATCGGGTACGATGCCGTCGATGCGCTCACGCCGCGCCTGCGGCCGCACCTTCAGGCGCAGGCGCACGCCGTCTTGCGTCGCGGTCCAGAAGCTCACAGCAGCGAAGGCGTTTGTCCGTATGACAGGGGAAGCAGGATGGCGCGGCGGATGAAGTAGATGATCAGGATCAGCACCATGGGCGACAGATCGAGGCCGCCGAAATTGGGCAGGATGCGGCGGATCGGCCGCAGCAACGGCTCGGTCACGCGCAGCATGAAATGCCAGATCGAGCCGACGACCTGGTTGCGCGGGTTCAGCACGTTGAACGCCAGCAGCCAGCTCATGATGGCCTGGATGATCAGCAGCCACATGAACAGCTCGAAGATGATGTCGATGACGGCCGCCAGCGACGAGATCACGGCATCCTCCTTGTCGGGGGCGCACGCATAGCGGAGCGGGGGCGCGACGGCAAGGCGGCGCGGCCGCGCGGCCTCAGGCGCGCGCCAGGGTCAGGGTGACCGACCCGAAGCGCAACTCCCGCGAGCTGGTGATCTCGCGGGTGCCATCGGCCGGGCGCAATTGGGCGCCGTCGATCCAGGTCCCGCCCGGCGTGCCGAGATCCTCCAGCCCCAGCCGGCCGGGCAGCACGTGCAGGCGGGCGTGCGGCGCGCCGATCGAGATATCGATGATGGTGAGGTCGGCCGGTGCCGCCGGGGCGCCCACGGTCAGGGTCGGACGGCTCTCGTCGAAGGCGAAGCGCAGCGGCGCGCCGCCGGGCAGCGTCCCCGACAGGACCCAGCCGGCGGCGGCGGGTGCCGGCAGTTGCGGCGGCGGGGCCGGCAGGGCCTGCGGTGCGGCCGGCCCGGGAGGCAGCGGCGGCAGCCCCTGCGGCGGGATCGGGCCGGGCGGCTGGTAGCCGACCCGCGGCGCGGTCGCGGCGTCGCGCGGCCATTGGATGAAGGCGAAGACCCAGAGCAGGATGATCCAGATGATCCAGCCCACGCCGGGGATGATGCCGGTGATGTTGAAAAGGCCGAGATAGCCGGGGAAGCCGGCCTTCAGCATGATCTTCCACGCCATCCAGGTGGTCAGCCCGAGGAAGATCAGCGGGACGATGACCGAGAACAGCTTGCCGGCGAGCAGCGCGCCCACGCCCGCGGCCTCCATCAGCGTGCCCCCGTCTGCGGGCCGGGCGGCGCTGCCTCGCCGGCCGGCCAGGTGCCGAAGGCGAGGATGGCGAAGACGATCAAGGTGCCGACGCCCGGGATCAGGTGCAGCAGCGAGATGGCGCCCGAATAGCCGGCCCGGTTGCAGATGCGCCAGGTCGGGATGATCAGCGCCAGCACCATGACCACCAGGTACATGATCACGCTGAGGATCACGACAAGCATGCCGGCACCCAGGAGCCAGGCTGCGGTCTTGTCATCCATCGCAGCGGCCCTCCGTTGCTAGGCCAGGCAGACGACCTCGATCTCGACCCGCGCGTCACGCGGCAGGCGCGCCACCTGCACCGTGCTGCGCGCCGGCGCGGGGTCGGCGAAATAGGTCTGGTAGACGCCGTTCATGGCGGTGAAATCGTTCATGTCGGCGAGGAACACGGTGGTCTTCACCGCCTTGGCGAGGTCGCTGCCGGCGGCGGCCAGCACCGCCTGCAGGTTCTTCAGCACCTGGTGCGTCTGCTCCTCGATCGAGCTGCCGGCAAACTGTCCTGTCTTGGGATCGAGCGGGATCTGGCCGGAGCAATAGATGAAGCCGCCGGCGGCGATCGCCTGGGAATAGGGACCCAGCGCGGCGGGCGCGGCGTCGGCCTGGATCTTCTTCTTGCTCATGGCGCTCTCCTGAAACTCGTGGCGGCACCCTCGCACGGCCCCGCGCGGGCGGGCAAGTTGCTGGCGGACCGACATTTTCCGGCCGCAAAGGTCGCCTTGACTTAAGAGGGTGCCGTCACCATTATCCGCGCCGTTTTCGGGCCGGGGCTGTAGCTCAGTTGGGAGAGCGCCTCGTTCGCAATGAGGAGGTCAGGGGTTCGA
>CAYNOF010000796.1:0-6248 GCA_964398335.1 uncultured Rhizobiaceae bacterium | reverse complement strand
GATCCTGTCGCCGCCTATCGTGCGTCCGGATACCGCGCAAAAGTGGCGCGCGAGCGGCCGGCGATATCGGGCAGCGGCGGCGGGATTGTTTGACCGGGAATAGTGAGGAGCCGGCCCAAGGGTGAGCCGGAGTCCGCTTCGGGCCAGAAGCAGATGTTAGAGATTTCTCGCCAGGCGAGACCAACTTCAACTCGAAGGAAACCGCGCCGCTCGCAACGCCGCGGATTCCCTCGCTGTTCAGAGTCCGTACTGAAACAGCGAAGTCATGAGGTTTGGAGAAAACCGGGACAAGAGAGAAGCAACACTGAGACTCTGGCGCCCGGGAGTCATGAGGCGGCCGTCCAAAAAGGCGCAGAACTGCGGACCGCTGGAAGACCTGCGCCGACGGAGAGCATTTGGCGGCGGCGATCTGGCGGAGGGAGAGGAACCCGGCTCCAACATTCTTCGCTAATCGGGTTGTTTGGCGCAATATCCTCCAGGCGTTGCCGCTCGCGGCCGACGGTACGGCAGGCAGGCTTCATTCTTCGCTCCGCGGTCGGCGCTGGGGCCGCCGCAAGGTGGGGCCAGAATAAAGGTCCGACGCATCAATCTCTGAAAGCTCGTGCTGACCGCCCGTGTGGCGGCAGCAACAGAATGTTGGTCGATGTCGTCGGGCCCTACGTCCTGCCGGACGCATCCGCCGAAGCGGATTCCTTGATCTCTCTTTCCCGGTTGCTCCCTTCTTGCCTACGCTGGTGTCGCCTCGTCGGCGCCATCCCTGCTCCACCGGAACGGCGTGCCGTCGATCCACATCCGATGCATGATCACCGCCAGCCGCCGCGCCACGGCGACCTGGGCGCGGACCTTGCCGCGCCGGCGGGCGACCTCGACGCCCCAGCGCTTCAGCCAGCTCCAGCGCTGCACCCGCGTCAGCAGGACATTGGCGGCCTCGTACAGCAGCGAGCGCACCATCCGGTCGCCGCACCGGCTGATGCCACCGTTGCGGTCCGTCTCGCCGGAGGCGTACTTCCGCGGTGTCAGCCCGAAGTGGGCGCCGACAAGGGTGGATTTGGCGAAGCGGGTCGGATCTTCCACCGCCGTCCGGAAGGCAAGCGCCGTTACCGGACCGACCCCGGGGACGCTCACCAGCAACCGGCAGACCGGGTCGGCCTTGACCGCTGTCAGCACCATCCGATGAAGCTCGTCGAGGCGCTCAAGCAGTTCTCGGCGAACGCTGAGAATCGCGCCGACCACTCGTTCGAGAATCTCGTCGCCCTCGACCAGCTCGCGCACGCGCTGATCCAGCCTTCCCGGGTCCACCTTGCCGACCTTCAGGCCGAAGGCCTTGAGGATGCCACGCAGATGGTTGTCCAGCATGACCCGCGACCGGACCAGCATCTCGCGGCTACGCAGAAGCGCCCGCAGCTTATGGGTCGCCTGGCTCTTGACGTAAACCTCACGGTACCAGCCGGCATGCAGAGCCCAGGCGATATTGCGTGCATCGATCCGGTCGGTCTTCACCGGCATGGCGCTCGTCGCCGCCTTCAGGTGCCGCGCGTCGAGGCAGACCACCGGCAACCCTGCCGCCGCCAGACCGTCGTATAGCGCCGGCGCCAACGACCCGGCCTCAAGGCCGACGCGCTCGAAGCCGAGCCCGGTCCGCTCCAGCCAGGCGGCGATCGTCTCGGGCTCCGATCCGACCTTCCCCTCCTTCACTACCTTGCGCGTCTCGTCGACGACGCAGATCGATGTCTCCTTCATCGAAACATCCAGACCGACATAGTGCTTCATGACCGTCCTCCATCGCGTTGCTGCCTGGCGGATCGAGTGATTCGATCCGCATCAGCCTGGAGGATCATCCCGCCGAACCGTCACCGGCGCAGCGGTTGCGCCAAACAACCCGATTGCCCCATCTCTGACGAAACGGCTGACTTCCGGGGGAGCGCAATTGCCTTGAGGCGCCGCCGACCTTTACGCCGCGCGGGTACGCACGAAGCGTCCGTTTTCCTCCTGGAGCGCCGTTGCTGCGACAGCGACGCGGGGGCGCTCTGCCCCCGCCAAGCTGGCCAAAAACGGCTGAATCGCTCCCGTGTCGGCGATGCCGGCCAGCCCTACCCCCTCGTGGAGGACAACGATCGGCGACAGCGCGTCACGCTGATCCTCAAAGGGAAGGAACTTGTCGCGGAGCCCGGCAGCGGTGGCGGTATCTCCCGCCCGCAACGCCGTATGGATGGCCATTGAAAGGTGCGGGGCGATGGTGACCGAGCCGGAAGTGAACGCGTGGACGCCGAACTTCGTCCAGTGGACGATGGCCGGACGCTCGCCGATGCCGCTCACGAGGCACGCGGTCCCGCAGGCTTCGACCAGCGCCGCAAGATAGCGATCGTTAGCCGGGTCCTGCCGCTCTACTGCATATTTCAGCGAGCAGACGACGCCGTCGGCGATCAGGGCCGCAGCATCGCCGGGCGCGATGTAATTCTCGGCGCGGACATAGGCCACCATCGGGCGGCCGTAGGCCTCCGCCAGGCGGCGAAGACCGGTGGCGACGCCCGCGGGCTTGGTCGGGCCAGCCATCGGCAGCGCCATTGCCGTGGGAAACGGGAAAGAGCGCAGCACTTCGATCTGATCCATCGCCTTGCCGAAATCGGCGCCGATCGACGGGATCATCCATCCGTTTTGCGGCGCAATCGCCACCAGCGTCTCGAGCACGCCGGCGTATTCGGAAAGGCCGAGGTGATAGAAATTTGCATTGCCGCCATAAAGGAATGTGGTCACGCCGCCAGCGGTCAGGTAGTCGACGATCTTGTGGTTCTCGCCGAGGCTGACCTTGCCGGCGCTGTCGCGGGCGAGAGGCGGGACGGCGATGACCGAGCGCCCAAGATCGGTGGGGGTGACGGCGTCGGTTTTCATGAGGACCTTCTGTCTGTTTTGCGCCGCGTTTCCCGCGCCTTGAAGCTAGCGGAGGGGGGCTGGCCTGGCAATTGCGCGAGCCAAGCCTGGCCCCGGTTTTTCCGTCTATCGACGTGCGAACTTCGGTTACGATTGCGCTGCTTTTCGATCGGAGAGTCGATATGAAGCTCGTCCTGCTTACCGGCGCCGGGGGAGGCGTCGGTAAGGCCATCCGCCCGATTTTGCGCCGACAATACCGGCTCCGCCTCTCGGACGTCAGCGACATCGCGCGCGACGCCGAGGAGGAGTTCGTGCGTGCCGACCTCGCCGATCTCGCCGCGCTGCGCGCGGCGGTGCGCGGCGTCGACGGGATCATTCACCTGGGCGGCCAATCGCTGGAAAGCGATTTCGAGACGATCCTTTCGGCGAACGTGATCGGCACGTTCAATCTGTTCGAGGCGGCGCGACTGGAGGGTGTGCGGCGCGTCGTTTTTGCGTCCAGCAATCATGTCGTCGGCTTCTATCCGCGGACGCAGACAATTCCGATAGATGCGGTCGTGCGGCCGGACTCGCGGTATGGCGTCAGCAAGGCCTTCGGCGAAGCCGTCGCCGGCCTCTACGCTTATAAATACGGCGCCGAGGCCTTCACGATTCGCATCGGTCATATTCTGCCGCAGCCGGAAACCATGCGCGATCTCGCGATCTGGCTGAGCCCGCGCGATTTCTGCCAGCTGATCGGCATCGGCCTCGATTTGCCAGGGCTGCGCCACGAGATCGTCTACGGGCTGTCGGATAACCGGCGGCGCTGGTGGGACAACGGCAACGCGACGCGCCTGGGTTATCGGCCTGAGGACCGCTCGGAGGACTACGCCGCAGACATTGTCGCGCGCAACGCCGGCCACACCGGCGACAGCCGCGTCGATATCAATCAGGGCGGCGGCTTCTGCATCGCCGAAGCGATGTCGCCGGCCAGGCAGGACTAGCCGCCGGCCCCTCAGGCGCCGGCGTCGCGCTTGACGCGGGTGACGAGCTGCGTCGGGTTGATGAAGCGGAGCGCGATCAGCAGCCAGATCAGCGTCGTAGCCATGTAGATCACCGCCATGGCGTCGATCGACTGGACGGCACGGACACCGGCGGCGAACACCGCGTAGTAGAGCGCGACGACCAGTGTCTGGCTGCTCGGCCCGGAGGTGAAGAAGGTGAGCTCGAACGTCGCCAGAGTGCGCACCAGAACGATGAGCAGCGATGCCAGGATCCCGGGAAGCAGCAGCGGCAGCAGGACGAAGAAGAACAGTTTCCAGGTATTGGCGCCGAAGACGCGGGCCGCCGCCTCGATCTTCGGATCGATCTGCTCGATGAACGGAATCATGATGAGAATGACGAACGGGATGGTCGGCACGAGGTTGGCGAGGACGACGCCCCAGAACGTGCCGCCGAGGCCGATCCGGTAGAGCACGGTGGCGAGGGGAATACCGAAGGTAATCGGCGGCACCAGCAGCGGCAGCAGGAAGAGCAGCATGACCAGCCGCTTGCCCGGGAATTCCCGCCGCGCCATCGCATAGGCGGCACCGACGCCGAAGAGCGCCGAGATCAGCACGACCGTGAAGGCGATCTGGAAGGTGACGAAGAGGACCTGGTTGAGCTGAAACTCGCCCCAGGCCGAGGCGTACCAGTGGGTGGTGTAGCCCGCCGGCAGCCAGCTACGCAGCCAGCGCGTCGAGAACGAACTGACGACTACCGTCCCGACCATGGCGAAGAGATTGAGGATGAAGAAGCCGACGACGACCCACACCGTTGTCGCCCACAGCTTCGCCCCGATGGTCGTGTCGCGGATCATGGCGTCATCCCTTTCCGCCCGAGCTGGCGCCGCGGTAGAAGAAGCCGCGAAGCCCAAGGACGAGAACGACGACGGCAAGCTGGCTGAAACCCATGATCATCGCGATGGTCGAAGCCATGGGATAATCGTACTTCTCGAAGGCGGCCTGATAGGCCGCGATCGCCATGACACGGGTCGAGCCGGCAGGATCGCCAAGCAGCAGAGCCGAGGGGAAGACCGAGAACGCCTGGACGAACGAAAGGCAGAAGGTGATGACCAGCCCAGGCATGAGCAGCGGCAGGAAGACATGGCGGAAACGCTGGGAAGCGCGGGCGCCCAGCGTCGCTGCGGCCTGCTCCAGCGCCGGATCGATGCCCGTCACATAAGACAGCGTCAGCAGGAAGGTGAACGGGAAGCCGCTGATCAGCAGCGATGCGAACACGCCCCAGTAATTGTGCACCAGTCGAATCGGCGAATGGATGACGTGGAGCAGAAGGAGGGTGCGATTGAACCAGCCCTGCGGCCCGAGATAGTTGAGCAGACCCTCGGCAACCAGCACCGTGCCAAGCGTGATCGGCAGCACGAGGATGGTGGTCAGCAGGCGCTGGCGGCGCATGAGGCGCACGCGGAAGGCTATGGGCACGGCCACCACCAGATTGAACAGGGTCACCGGCAGCGCCACCCACAGGGTCGTGACGATGGTGTCGTAGAGGTAAGGGTCGGAGAAGAAGGCGGTGTAGTTGGCGAGCCAGCCACCCTGGTTGGGTGTGAACGAAAGCAATAGTCCGTACAGGAACGGGTAAACGAAGAGCGCCAGCATGAAGACCATCGCTGGCAGCGCGAGGGCGGTCGTGCCGTCAAGCCCGATTTGGGTCATTCCCCGGCGGATGCCGCCCGTCCGCGCCCGCGGGATCGCCTCGGTAGACATCGCCGGGCTCACGCCTCGGCCGGGTAGATGAGGACGCGATCGCGGTCGGCGCTCAGATGAACGCTGGTGCCGATGGCGACGGCACGGTCGGAGCGGAAGATCAGCTCCAGGTCGCCCACGGTGCGCGCCGTGCCGACGAACTCGCGCCCGCGGTACTCGACAGTATCCACTGTCGCCGCGATGGAGGCGGGGCCGGCATCGCCGGCCGCCTGGTCGTCGGGCCGGATGGCGATGACGGCGCCGCCGCCGGGGGCGACGTCCTCACGCAGGATGCCGGCGATGCGGGCACCGTTGACCTCGATGACGGCGTGGCCGCTGTCGCGGCTGAGCAATGTGCCGGCGAGGCGGTTGCGGAAGCCCATGAAGTCGGCGACGTCGAGGTGGGCAGGTGCCTCGTAGAGCTCGGTCGGGGTGCCGACCTGGCGGATCGAGCCGGCGCGCATCACGACGACGCGATCGGCGAGCGAGAGGGCCTCATCCTGGTCGTGGGTGACATAGATGGTCGTCGAGCCGACCAGATTGTGGATGCGACGAATTTCGGCGCGCATCTCGAGACGGAGCTTGGCATCGAGGTTGGACAGCGGCTCGTCCATGAGGACCAGCGGCGGCTCGATGATGATGGCGCGGGCGATGGCG
>CAYNOF010000795.1:0-5315 GCA_964398335.1 uncultured Rhizobiaceae bacterium | reverse complement strand
GGCCACTGGATGGAACTGCTGACCAGGCCATACGGCAGCCAGCCGTAGAGCTCAGCCGCTGGCCGGCTCGCCTGCCTTGAGCCAGGCCTGGTAGGCCGCCTTGGTCTCGTCGTTGGGCGGATAGGTGCCGGGAATCGGCTTGCCCTGTCCGACGCGGATGGCGACGAACTTCTCCAGCCGCTCCTGCTCGAAGGAGTCGCGCGCCACCTCGGCGGCCATGTGGCGCGGGATCACCACGACGCCGTCGGCGTCCGAGACGATGATGTCGTTGGGATAGACCGGCACGCCGCCGCAGCCGATCGGCAGCTGCACGTCGACCGGGTGCAGGGTGGTCATGCTGGGCGGCGCGGCGGCGCAGGCCGAGAACACTGGCAGCTTCATCTTCGAGACCACCGGCACGTCGCGCATGGCGCCGTCGGAGACGATGCCGGCCAGCCCACGCACCTGCATGCGCGCCACCAGGATGTCGCCGAAGGTGCCCGAGCGCAGCTCGGGGCCGGTCGAGACCACCAGCACGCTGCCCGGCGGTGCATTCTCGACGGCGTGCTTCTGCGCGTTCTCCGGATCGCTCGGCTTGGGCGGCAGGTCGATGTCCTCGCGCGCCGGGATGTAGCGCAGCGTGTAGGCCGGGCCGACCATGCGCGTGGCCGACGGATTCACCGGCTTGAGGTTGATCGCCATGGTGCGCAGGCCGCGCTTCATCAGCTGCATGGTCACCGTGGCGGTGCTGGCATACATCAGCTGCTGGATGCTCTCGGTGCCGAGCTGCTGGAACTTCACCGCGCTCATGTCGTCTCCTCCCGAACTGCTAGAACAGGCTGCCTTGCGGGCCGCCGCCGCGTGGCGTCGTCTTCGCCGGGCGCGGCGTCGCGGCCGGCTTCGGCGTGCCGTCGATGGTCGCGCCGACCTTGCCGTCGCCGAACTCGATGCTGACCGTATCACCAGGCGTTGCCGCCGCCGCGCTCAGCACCGGCGTGCCGGCCGCGTCGCGCACCAGCGCAAAGCCGCGCGCCAGCGTGCCCTTGAACGAGTAGCTGTCGAGCAGCTTGCCGAGCGAGTCCAGCCGCGCCGTGCGTTGCTCGGCGACGCCCGTCACGGCGCGCGCCATGCGCTCGCCGAGGGCCGTCAGGCGGTCGCCCATGCGCTCGCCGGTCTGGCGCGCCTCGCCGGTATATCGGCGCAGGCCACCCAGCAGGACGCGCCATTCCTCGGCGAGGTCGCGCGTCTTGCGATCGATGACCTCATGCGGCGTGCGCAGACGGCCGCTCAGCCCGTCGAAGCTCGAGCGTTTCAGGGTCACGAGGTTGACCGTCGCCTTGGCCAGGCGCTCGCCGGAATCGTCGACGCGCTGGGCGCGCTCGTCGATCAGACGGCGCGGATCGGGCAGGCCGCGCGACAGGCCGGCCAGCTCGGTCTCGGCTTCGCGCAGACGTCGAGTCAGTGCGTTGAGCAGGCGTCCGTCGTGCTCGAGCAGATCGCCGAGCAGTTCGGCACGTACCGGCACGGCCTTCTCGGCCGCCGCCGTCGGTGTGGGGGCGCGGTGGTCGGCGGCGTAGTCGATCAGCGTGGTGTCGGTCTCGTGGCCCACGGCCGAGATCAGCGGGATCGCCGAGGCGGCCGCGGCCCGCACTACGATCTCCTCGTTGAAGGCCCAGAGATCCTCCAGGCTGCCGCCGCCGCGCGCCACGATCAGCAGGTCGGGCCGCGGCACGGCACCGCCATGCTGCAGGCGGTTGAAGCCTTCGATCGCGGCGGCGACCTCGCCGGCCGCGCGTTCGCCCTGCACCGAGACCGGCCATAAGAGCACACGGCGCGGGAAGCGGTCGGCCAGGCGATGCAGGATGTCGCGGATCACCGCGCCCGACGGCGAGGTGATCACGCCGATCACGTCAGGCAGGAAGGGCAAAGCGCGCTTGCGCTCGGCGGCGAACAGGCCTTCGGCGGCCAGCTTCTTGCGCCGCTCCTCCAGCAGCTTCAGCAACGCGCCCTGGCCGGCGAGTTCCAGGCGATCGACGACGATCTGGTACTTGGAGCTGCCGGGATAGGTGGTGATGCGGCCCGAGGCGATCACCTCGAGGCCTTCCTCGATCTTCAACCCGAGCCGCGGGATGCTGCCCTTCCAGCACACCGCCTCGAGCACGGCGTCGGTGTCCTTGAGCCGGAAGTAGCAATGGCCGGAGCGTGGGAAGCTGGGCTGCGAGATCTCGCCGCGCACGCGCACGCGCGGAAACGCCTGCTCGACCTCGCTCTTGAGCGCGAAGGCCAGCTCCGAGACGGTGAACTCCGGCGCGTTGTGGCCGGCGGCTTCGAGGGTGGCGTCGGTCATCTTTGGCGATATAAGCCCAGCTGCCGGGCAAAGGGGAGCGTCTTCATGCGGATCATGGTGGTCGGGAACGGCGGGCGCGAGCATGCGCTGTGCTGGGCCATTGCGGCCTCGCCGTTGTGCGACCGGCTGATCTGCGCGCCGGGCAATGCGGGCATCGCCGAGGTCGCGGAATGCGTCGCGGTCGGGCAGGAGGACATCGTCGGACTGGTCGATCTGGCGAGGCGCGAGACGATCGACTTCGTGGTCGTGGGGCCCGAGGCACCGCTGGTCGCGGGTCTGGCGGATCGTCTTGCCGAGGCCGGGATCAAGGTGTTCGGCCCCTCGGCCGCAGCGGCGCGGCTGGAGGGCTCGAAGGGCTTCACCAAGGACCTTTGCCGCAAGTACGGCATCCCCACCGCGAGCTACGAACGTTTCACCGACGTCGAGGCGGCCGAGGCCTATATCCGCCGCCAGGGCAATCTGTGGCAGGGCGCGCCCATCGTGGTGAAAGCCGACGGGCTGGCCGCCGGCAAGGGCGTGATCATCGCCAAAGACGAGGCCGAGGCGATCGCCGCGAGCAGGGACATGCTGGCCGGCAACCGCTTCGGCGCCGCCGGCAGTTCGGTGGTGATCGAGGAATTCATGGTGGGCGAGGAGGCGAGCTTCTTTGCCCTGATCGACGGCGAGCACGTGCTGCCGCTGGTCGCTGCGCAGGACCACAAGCGCGTCGGCGACGGCGACGTCGGGCCCAACACCGGCGGCATGGGCGCTTATTCGCCGGCGCCCTGCGTGACGCCCGAGATCGCGCAGCGCGTGATGGACGAGATCATCCTGCCGACGGTGCGGGCGATGAAGGCAGAAGGCGCGCCGTTCAGGGGCGTGCTGTTCGCCGGGCTGATGCTGACCAAGAGCGGGCCCAAGCTGATCGAGTACAATTGCCGCTTCGGCGACCCCGAGTGCCAGGTGCTGATGATGCGCCTGAAGTCCGACATCGTGCCGGCGCTGCTGGCCGCCGCCGACGGGGGCCTGGCGCATTTCGACCTGCGTTGGCACGAGGAGACCGCGCTGTCAGTCGTCATGGCGGCCAAGGGCTATCCCGACAACCCGCTGCGCGGCACCGAGATCCGTGGCCTGGAGGCGGCGGGCAAGGTCGAGGGTGTCACCGTGTTCCACGCCGGTACCAGGCGGGAGGGCGACCGAATCCTGGCCAATGGAGGGCGCGTGCTGAACGTCACGGCCATGGCGCCCACCGTCGAGGAGGCGCGCCGGCGGGCCTATGCGGCAGTGGATCTGATCGACTGGCCGGAGGGCTTCTGCCGCCGCGATATCGCATGGCGGGCCCTCGCGCCCCGGGGATGACACAGATCAATGCGATGCGTAAATTGCTGCATCGCATCATAAATGTTCATTCACCGGATTTAACTGATGCCCGACCATATCGAACATGCCCAGCGGCTGTTGGCGCAGCTGCGCTTTCCCTGCGGTGACGCCCCGCCGTCGGGCGAGATCAAGCAGGTGGCGCCCGGCATCCACTGGCTGCGCATGCCGCTGCCGTTCCAGCTCAACCACATCAACCTCTACCTCCTGGAGGAGGCCGACGGCTGGACCATCGTCGATTGCGGCATGCAGCTCGACGAGACCAAGGCGCATTGGGAGCGCATCTTCGCCGCCCACCTGAAGGGCAAGCCGGTCAAGGCGGTGGTCGCCACCCACATGCATCCCGACCATGTCGGTCTGGCCGGCTGGCTGTGCGCGCGCTGGAAGGCGCCGCTCCACATGTCGCTGGGCGACTACATGAGCGCGCAGTCGATCCGCAACGGGCTGGTCGACGACAACGAGTCGCGTGCCGCCCACCTCAGGCGCGGCGGCGTGCCGGAAGACAAGGTCGCGACCTTTCACCTGCATCGCGGCGGCTATTCCAAGGGGGTGGGTCCGCTGCCCGCCGCCTTCAACCGCATGATGCATGGTGATCGCGTGTCGCTGGGTGGCCATCGCTGGCAGGTGATCGTCGGCCGTGGCCATGCGCCGGAGCACGTCTCGCTGTGGTGCGCCGATCTCAATATCCTGATCTCCGGCGACCAGGTGCTGCCCAAGATCAGCACCAATATCGGCGTGTGGCCCAACGAGCCGATGGCCGATGCGCTGACCTGGTTCCTCACCGGCTTCGTGCGCTTCCGTCGCCTGCCGGCCGACGCGCTGGTGCTGCCGAGCCACGGCTTCCCCTTCGTCGGCCTGCACACGCGGCTGGACCAGCTCGTGGCGCATCACGACGAGCGGCTGGCGGAGATGCTGGCGGCGATCACCGGCTATGGCGAGACGGGCGCGACCTGCTGGCAGATGGTGCCGGTGCTGTTCGCGCGCCATCTCGACAACAACCAGGTGGTCTTCGCCTTCGGCGAGACCCTGGCGCACCTGCATTGCCTGGAGTCGCGCGCCCTCGTGCGCCGGATCACCACGCCCGAGGGCGTGCATCGCTTCGTCGCCACGCCGCCCACCGACACGATGGCGCCGGCCGAAGACACGGTCGAGGTGATGGACGTCGTCTAGGCTTTGCCGAGCAACGAGGGATCGCGCAGCGTGGTGTCCTGTCCGCGCACGGGATCGTTGATCGCGTCGGCGAAGCTGCGCGCGCCCTTCCATTCCTCGGCCGGCCGCACGCGGCCGTCGCTGCCGACCTGGTCGAGGCCCCAGTAGATCTCCAGGCGATGGCCGTCGGGATCGCGGAACTCGACCGCGATCTGCACACCGGCGCGGCGGCGGCCCTCGAAGTCGATCTGCGCACCGGCCTCGCGCAGCCGCTTGGCCGCCAGCAGCACTTCGTCGAGCGAGCCGACCTCGAAGGCGAGGTGGTGCAGCTCGGTGCTGGTCGCGCTGCCCTCGAGCGCGCCCACGAGCGCGATGCCGTGGTGGTCGCCGTTGCAGCGCATGAACACCATGCCGCCCGGCATCATGGTCCCGGGATAGACATCGGAGATCTCGAAGCCCAGCACTTCGGTGTAGAAGCGCGCCG
>CAYNOF010000794.1:0-6380 GCA_964398335.1 uncultured Rhizobiaceae bacterium | reverse complement strand
GACGCGGCGACCGCCTCCTGCAGCGGCTTCTTGATCTCCGAGGTGGCGAATTTGTACTGGTAGACCTGTCCGTAGCCGCCCTGCTCGGTGAAGGCCCAGGCGGTGCCGAACTCGATCGACACCTTCTGTCCGCGGAAGGCCTCGGCGGCGATCGACAGCGAGGGAATGCCGGCGCGCCATTCGACCGTCCATTCCTGGTCGACGGCACGCACCTCGCGGTTCTGCGGATCCAGCCGCATCAGCACCTTGAAGACCTTGGTCAGGCCGGCCTTGGCGAAGATCTCGTACCAGGCGGCATCGACGATGCGCCACTCGGCGACGAGGTCGACCTGCTCCGGCGCGCCGTCGCGCACCACGAACGGCGCCGTCGGCCGGTTGACCGCGAGCAGCGCGGCATGGACCTCCGCCGGCGTCTTCGCAGCGACGCCGGCCGGCGGCTTCTTCGTGCCCGTCAGCCAGTCGAACAGGCCCATGCCGATCCCCCCGTCAGTCGGCGCGCATGCCGGCGGCCTTGATCACCTCGCTCCACTTGGCGCGGTCCTTGGCGATCGTGGCGGCGAGCGCGTCCGACGGGCCGGTCAGCGTCTCCATGCCGTTCTCGACGAAGCGCTTCTGCATGTCGGGCTTGGCGACCGCAGCGGTCAGCGACTTGTTCCAGTGCGCGATGACGTCCTTGGACATGCCGGTGGGGCCGAAGACGCCGAACCAGTTGATCACCTCGTAGCCCGGCAGGGTCTTGGCGATGATCGGCAGGTCGGCGAACAGCGGCGAGGGCCGCGGGCCGCCGAAGGCCAGCGGGATCAGGTTCTTGCCGCCGATCTGGCCGAGGAACTCCGGCATGTTGCCGAACATCATGTCGACGTTGCCGGCCACCATGTCCTGGATCGCCGGCGCGCCGCCGCGATAGGGGATGTGCAGCAGGTCGACACCCGCCATCTTCTTGAACAGCTCGCCGGCGAGATGCTGCGAGGTGCCGTTGCCGGCCGAGGCGTAGCTCAGCTTGCCGGGATGCTTCTTCGCGAAGTCGATGATGTCGGCGACGCTGCGCAAGGTCATGTGCTTGCCGACGACCAGCATGTTGTAGACGCCGGCGATGTTGCAGATCGGCACGAGATCCTTGTCGACGTCGATCGGCAGCTTCTGGCCCGGCATCACCGGCGAGACGCAGAACGCGGCCATGGCGGCGAGCAGGATGCTCTGGCCGTCCGGCGGCGACTTGGCCGCCGCCTCGTTGGCGATGAAACCGCTGGCGCCGGTCTTGGTCTCGACGATCATCTTCTGGCCGATGATCGGCCCGGCCGAATCGGCCAGCAGGCGGCACAGCAGGTCGGCGGTGCCGCCCGGCGGGAAGCCGCAGAAGATGCGCACGTCGCCCTTGATCTGCGCCCCTGCCGGCCCGCCAAAGGCCAGCGCCGCCGCCGCGCCTGCAGCGCCGGCGATCATTGTCCGTCTCAGCATGTCACACTCCCCTAGGTTACTTTTCGCTTTCGTTCACACCCATGCCATACGTGATCTGATTGCCGTCGAGATCGAGCACATCGAAGTCGCGCATGCCATAGGCATACGTCTCCGGCGGCTTCGCGATGTTGGCGCCGCGCGTCTTCAACTCCTCGTACACCGCATCGACATCGCGCACGAAGATGCACAGCCCGCTCTGGCCCGACTGGCGCCTGGTGCCGGCGGCCGACAGCAGGTGCAGGCTCACCGCGTCGCGGCACAGGCAGACATAGTGGAGCGGCGTGCCCCATTCGAAGGTGATGGTGAAGCCGTGCACGTCGCGGAAATGGTCGCGGCTGGCTGAGATGTCGCGCACGGTGAAGACCGTGGCCGCGCCGACCATCATGGGAGCGGGTTTGGGTTCGGCCGACATGATCGCCTCCTCGCGTCAGCGTCGCGCGTACTTCTCCACGAATGCCTCGTCCACCGTGATGCCCAGGCCCGGCCGCTCGGGAATCGCGACCATGCCGTCCACCACCGGGAACTTCTCGGGTACCAACTCCTGCAACATCGGATTGCTGCCCAGAGAGTACTCCAGAATGAAGCCGGCGGAAGAGGTCGCCGCCAGCGCCAGCCCCGCGGCGAAGCCCGGCGCGCCCGACCACAGATGCGGCGCCAGCCTGAGGTTGAAGGCCGAGGCGATGGCGCCGATGCGCACGCCCTCGGTGATGCCGCCGGCGATCGCCAGGTCGGGCTGCAGGATGTCGGCGGCGCGCAGCTCGGCGAGGTCGCGGAAATCGTGCCGCGTGAACTCGCTTTCGCCGGCGCTGATCGGCACCGATGACGAACGGCGCACCTCGGCCATGCCGCTCTTGTCGTCGCCCGAGACCGGCTCCTCGCACCACAGCAGGTCGCAATCCTCGACCATGCGCGCGAAGGCCGTCGCTTCCGCGACGGTGAACGTGCCATGTGCATCGCAAGCCAGGCCGATATCCGGCCCCAGCGCCGCGCGCGCCGCCTTCACGCGCGCGGCCGAGCGCGCCGGCGTGCCATCCATCACGCCCACCCGCATCTTCACCGCACGGAAGCCGCCCTTCTCGACGTAGCCCAGCAACTGCCTGCCGATGTTCGCCGCGTCGGCCCAGCCACCGGACGCATAAGCAGGCATACGCTCAGCCCGCCGCCCACCGAGCAGCCGCCACACCGGCGCATTCAACGACTTGCCGAGGATGTCCCACAACGCGATGTCGATACCGCCGATCGCGCTGATGGTGAGCCCGCGCCGACCGAGCTGCGGCAAGCCATGACCGCGCGCGATGGCGTGACCCTCGCGCTGGCTGTTGTACATCACGTCCCACAGCCGCGAGACATCGCGCGGGTCCTGCCCGAGCAGCATCGGCGCGAGGTCGAGATTGACCATCGCCGCCAGCCCGGCGCACGAGGCGGCCGAGCCCACGCCGGCCTTGGCCTCGCCCCAGCCGGTGATGCCGGCATCGCTGTCGATGCGCACGATCACCGAATCGAACGAGGCGACGCGGCCGAAATTGCTGACGTGCTGGCCCGACTCGGGGATCGGCACATGCACCCAGGTGCCGCGGACGCTGGTGATCTTCATGGCTCAGGCCACCTTGTATTTCGCCAGCACCGCGCGATCGATCTCGATGCCCAGCCCTGGCCCGTCGGGCACGCGCACGATACCGTTCGTCTGCTCGATCGGCACCGTCGCAAGGTGGTCGCGCAGCGGATTGGGCGTCTGCTCGAACTCCAGCATCGGCGGCATCGGCCGGAAGGCCGGCGGCTGGTCGGGCAAGGCGGCGAGGAACTGCACCGTGGCGGCGAGGCCGATCGCCGAGCCCCAGGCATGCGGCACGCATTCGACGCCGAAGGCCGAGGCGAGGGTGGCGATCTTGCGGCATTCCGAGAAACCGCCGGCGGCGCAGAGGTCGGGCTGCACGATGTCCATCGCCTTCGACGCGATCACGTCGCGGAAGCCCCAGCGGGTGAAGTCGTTCTCGCCGCCGGCCACGGCCATGTCCAGGGCTCTGGTCACTTCGACATAACCATCGTGATCCTCGGGGCTGATCGGTTCCTCGAACCAGAGGATGTCGTGCTCCTCCAGCATGCGGCCGAGCTTGATGGCGTTGGGCACGGAGAAGCAGTGGTTGGCGTCGACCGCGAGCTTGATGTCGGGGCCGATCGCCCGGCGCACGGCGGCAACGCGGGCGGCGTCGAGCTTCAAATCGCCCAGGCCGATCTTCATCTTGATGGCGCGGAAACCCATCGCCTTGAATTCCAGCGCCTCCTCGACCGCCTCCTCGGTGAGCCGGTTCATGTCGATGAAGTAGAGCCCGGTGGCGTAGGGGATCACCGAGTTGCGGTAGGCGCCGCCCAGCAGCTTGTGCACCGGCTTGCCGACGGCGCGGCCCATGATGTCCCACAGCGCGATGTCGATGCCGGACACCGCCGAGATCGCCATGCCGGTCGTGCCGTAATCCTTGATGCGGTTGTAGAGGTCCTCCCAGATCACCTCGACGTCGAACGGATCGCGGCCGATCAGGCGGCCGCGGTACTGCGTCTCGATGAAGGCCTTGGCCACCGCCGAGGGGCCGTAGCATTCGCCCCAGCCGGTGATGCCGTCATCGGTGCTGATCTCGACCACGCAGGAGGAGCGCGTCGCGTAGACCCAGCCGCGCGCCGAGACGAAGGGCTTCTCCACCTTGCTCTGCAGCACGTGGCAGGCGATGTCGGTGATCTTCATGGGCCCTTCTCTATGGTCCGCAGTCCCGCGCGATGGCGCCGGCCAGCGCGTCGGCGAACTTGCCGGCGCCCACGGCGTTGAAATGGCCGTCGTCGACGAAATCGTCGGCGTGCCAGTTCACCGACAGCGGCGTGTCGATGAACGGCACGTCGAGCCGCGCCGCCAGACGACGCAGATCCTCGTTGAGCTGGTCGAGCACCTTGGGCACGTCGTGATAGGGCACCAGCGGTACCCAGCCATAACCGGTATCGGTCGCGTGGCGCGCATGGTCGATCACCTGCGGCACGAAGATCGGCTTCACGCCCTGGTGCCGCGCGATGGTGGCGATGAGGTCCATGTTGGCGAGATAGATCGCCGCCAGCTTCGGATCGTAGGCCGACGACACCGTGCCGATCGGCCGCGGCAGCGGCGGGCGCACCAACGACACCACCAGCCGCGCCACCACGGAGTACGACTCGATCGCCAGGGTCGGCTGCAGGCCGAGATTGCCGACCTGGTGCGGCAGATGGAAATCGCTGTAATCGGGCTTCAGGGTCGCGAGGTGCGAACTGCGCACGTCGTTCCAGCCCATGTAGAACACGGCGCAGACCGGCTTGGACTCGCGGAAGTCGAACAGCGTCTGCACCAGCGTCTCGACGCTGCTGTAGCCGTCCATGCCATGGTTCTCGACCGTGAAGCCGGGGCCGAGCCGCCGCGAGAGCTGGCTCGCCCAGGTATCGGCGTCGCCGACGCCCGCGTCGTAAGTGGTCGAGCCGCCGAACAGGAAGATGCGGCGCGCATCGGCCGCCTTGTCCTTGTTGATCGTCAGGCGCCGATGCTGCGCGGTATGCGTGAACGGCCCGTGCTTGCCCGGCCGCGGCACGCCGACCAGCAGCGGGTGCGGCTCGAAGCGCTCGCGGACCTCGGGCGGCAGCGGGTGATAGCGCCCGCCGGTCACCAGCCAATGCACGACGTGGCCGCCGGCCTCTAGTCCCAGCACGCAGAGCGGCAGGTAGGCCCAGGCCAGGCTGCGCGTCAGCAACGCCGTCACCGCCGCCACGGCGCTGATGCCCAGCCACAGCGCCTCGTAGCGGATGTTGGCGGCGCGATGCGCGGCGGCGAACGGATCCTCCGGATCGGGCACCTTGAAGACCAGCGTGTAGACCAGGGCGATGGCGCAGAGCACCGCGCCGAGCACGGCGATCGACACGGCCACCTTGCGCAGGAATCGGATCACCCGCGCCGTCGCCGCTGCATCCGTCATGCCGTCTCGTCCCGCGCCTGGCTCCACCGGACCGACGCTATCGCACCGCCGGATGCATCGTCCATCGATCGCTGGTCGCGTTCCCAACAAGCGGGGCCCGGACATTGCTGCCCGGGCCCCTCCTCTCCCCTCGCCTGAACTAGAAATCCGCGCCCGGCGGCATGGCCGGCACAGCCTCCTTCTTCGGGATCTCGGCGACCAGCGCCTCGGTCGTGATCAGCAACGAGGCGACGGAGGCGGCGTCCTGCAGCGCGGTGCGCACGACCTTGGCCGGGTCGATCACGCCACGCTGCACCAGGTCCTCGTACTCGCCGGTGGCGGCGTTGAAGCCCCAGCTGTACTGGCTTTTCTCCAGCAGCCGGCCGACGATCAGCGAGCCGTCCTCACCGGCAGTGAGCGCGATCTGGCGCGCCGGCGCCTGGATGGCGCGGCGCACGATCTCGATGCCCGCCTTCTGGTCCTCGTTGGCCGGCGTGAGCCGCTCGAGCGCCCTGGTCGCGCGCAGCAGCGGCACGCCGCCGCCCGGCAGGATGCCTTCCTCGACCGCCGCGCGCGTCGCATGCAGCGCGTCGTCGACGCGATCCTTGCGCTCCTTGACCTCGACCTCGGTGGCGCCGCCGACGCGGATCACGGCGACGCCGCCGCTGAGCTTGGCCAGCCGCTCCTGCAGCTTCTTGCGGTCGTAGTCCGAGGTGGTCTCCTCGATCTGCGCCTTGATCTGCGTGATGCGGCTCTGGATCGCGTCCTTCGCGCCGGCGCCCTGCACGATCGTGGTGTTGTCCTTGTCGATCGAGATCTTCCTGGCGCGGCCCAGCATCTTCAGGGTCACGTTCTCGAGCTTGATGCCGAGATCCTCGGCGATCACGGTCCCGCCGGTGAGGATGGCGATGTCCTCGAGCATCGCCTTGCGGCGATCGCCGAAGCCCGGCGCCTTCACCGCCG
>CAYNOF010000793.1:0-3737 GCA_964398335.1 uncultured Rhizobiaceae bacterium | reverse complement strand
CTCGGCGTCGAGCGCGTCTACCTCGGCACCGCCGCCGTCTTCAGCCTGGCGATCAACCTGCTGTACCTCGCCGGGCCGCTCTACATGCTGCAGGTCTACGACCGGGTGCTGCCCAGCGCCAGCGCGCCGACGCTCGCGATGCTGACCCTGATGCTGCTGCTCGCCTATCTTGCGCTCGGCGGACTCGACAGCGCCCGCGCCCGCGTGCTGACGCGCGCCAGCGTGTGCCTGGACCAGGACATGGCGCGCGCCGTGATGAAGGCGATCATCGATCGTCCATCCCCCTCGGCAAGCGCGCGCGGCCAGCCGCTGCGCGACTTCGACAATTTCCGCCAGTTCGTCGGCGGCGCCGGCGTGCACGCGATCTTCGACCTGCCGTGGGCGCCGATCTACATCGCCGTGATCTTCCTGCTGCACTGGTCGCTGGGCCTCTTCGCGATGGCCTGCGCGGCGCTGCTGCTGGTCATGACCCTGGTCAACGAATGGCTGGTGCGCCGCCCGCTGTCGGACTCCAACGCCGCCCAGGCGCAGAGCTACGCCTTCACCGATGCCAGCCTGCGCAACGTCGAGGCGGTGTGCGCCATGGGCATGGCGGACGGCCTGCTCGCGCGCTGGTCGCGCGATCGCGCACAGGTGCTGGAGCGCCAGGTCGTGGCCAGCGACCGTGCCGCGCGCATGCAGAGCGCGATCCGCTTCGTGCGCCTGGCGATGCAGTCGGTGATCCTTGGCCTTGGCGCATATCTGGTGATCGAGCGCAGCATGAGCGGCGGCTCGATGTTCGCCGCCAGCCTGCTGCTGGGCCGCGCGCTGCAGCCGATCGAGCAGGTCACAGGCTCGTGGCGCAGCCTGGTCTCGGTGCGCTCAGCGATGCAGCGTCTGTCGGCGTTGTTCGGCCGCAGCGTCGCGGCGGCACCCTCGGTGACCCTGTCGCGTCCGCTCGGCCATCTCTCGGTCGAGGGACTCACCCATGTCGTCCCGGGCGATCCGCGGCCGCTGCTGCGCGGCGTGAGCTTCGAGCTCGCCGCCGCCGAGGTGCTGGGCGTGATCGGTCCCTCGGGTGCCGGTAAGTCGACCCTGGCGCGCCACCTGGTGGGCGTGCTGTCACCCTATGCCGGCGCGGTGCGGCTCGACGGCGCCGATGTTGCGGCGTGGTCGCGCGGCACCCTGGGCCGGCATGTCGGCTACCTGCCGCAGGACATCGAGCTGTTCGCCGGCACTGTGGCCGAGAACATCAACCGTTTCCAGCCGGGCGACGACGAAGCCACCATCTGCGCCGCGAGGATGGCCGGCATGCACGAGCTGATCCTGCGGCTGCGCGACGGCTATGACACTGAGATTGGCGAGGCCGGCGCGGTTCTCTCCGGCGGCTATCGCCAGCGCATCGCCCTGGCGCGCGCGGTCTACGGCAATCCCAGCCTCGTGGTGCTCGACGAGCCCAGCTCCAATCTCGATGCCGAGGGCGATGCCGCGCTCGCCCAGTGTATCGGCGCGCTCAAGCAGCAGGGCACGACCGTCGTGATCGTCTCGCACCGGCCGGCAACGCTCGGCGTCGCTGACAAGCTGCTCGTCTTGCAGGACGGCGCGGTAGCGATGATGGGTCCGCGCACGGAAATCCTCTCGCGCCTGGCGCGCGGTCCCCAGCTTCAGGCGGTGAAATCGGCATGACCAGCCCTTCGACAACCATCAGCGCCTCGGGCGTGCGTCCGGCGCTCTCGGGCTGGCTGATCATCGTGCTGTTCTTCGGCGGGCTGTTCGGCTGGGCCAGCGTCGCGCCGCTCAACGGCGCGGTGGTCGGCAGCGGCGTCGTCAAGGTCGAGGGCAACCGCAAGAGCCTGCAGCACCTCGACGGCGGCATCGTGCGCGACCTGCACGTGAAGGAGGGCGACCGGGTGAAGGCAGGCGACCTGCTGATCGTGCTCGACGACACCCAGGCGCGCGCCGATCTCGCGGTGCTCGCAGAGCAGTATGTCGTGTTGCGCGCCACCGAGGCGCGCCTGCTGGCTGAGCTCGCCAACCAGCCCGACCTGACCATGCCGGCTGAGCTCACAAGGGACGACGCCACGGCCTATGTCAGGGCGATCCTCGCCGGCCAGATCAGGCAATTCGAGACCCGCCGCGCCGCGCTCGAAGGCCAGCGCCTGGTGATCGTCGAGAAGATCCGCCAGCTGCAGTCGCAGATCGACGGCGCCGTGGCCCAGATCAAGTCGCTCGACGACCAGCGCAGCTCGGTGCGCGAGGAGATGGACAGCCTGGCGCCGCTGGTCGAGAAGGGGCTGATCCCGCGCCCGCGCCTGCTGCAGCTCGAGCGCAGTGCCTATGGCTTCGACGGCCAGATCGCCGATGCGCGCGCCAATGTCGCGCGGCTGCGCCAGGCGATCGCCGAGCAGAACCTGCAGATCACCCAGCTCGGCAACGAACGCATGGCCGACATCACCCGCGAGCTGCGCGAGATCCAGGCCAAGCTGGCCGAGGTGGTGCCGCGGCGCGTCGGCGCGGAAGCGGTGCTGGGCCGCATGGAGATCCGCGCACCCTATGCCGGACGCGTGGTGGCGCTGAGCGTGTTCTCGATCGGCGGCGTGATCCAGCGCGGCGAGAAGATCCTCGACATCGTGCCCGACGACGACAGGCTGACCATCGAGGTGCAGGTGCCGGCCGAGGATGTCAGCGACCTGCAGCCCGGTGCGCACGCCGAGTTCCATCCCACCGCGTTCAAGCAGCGCGCCCTGGCGCCGATCCGCGGCGAGGTCGTGTCAATTTCGGCCGATCGCCTCACCGACCAGCGCAGCGGCGGCACCTACTTCGTCGCTTCGATCCGGCCCGACGCGGCTTCGCTGGACGAGACGGCAGCGATGCGCCTGCACCCCGGCATGCCGGGCACGGTGTTCATCCCGACCGGCGCGCGCACCGCGCTCGATTACCTCGTCGGCCCGCTGACGGTCGGCTTGCGCAAGGCGCTACGCTAGGCCACCGCCAGCGCATAGACGCCGGTGGCGCCGTCGGGCAGCGACTGCTCGCGCCAGGTCGCGCCGCCGTCCTCGGTGCCGAAGACCTGGCCCTTGCGCGTGGCGCACCACACGCGGTCGGCCTTCGAAGCGCTCTGGGCGATGATCATCAGCGTGCTCTTCATCTGCACGCCGTGGTCGAAGCGCTGCCAGCTGGCGCCGAGATCCTTGCTGCGATAGAGCGAGCCCTCGTCGCTGATCGCCGCGACCGACAGCGCGGCGTACATCGTGTTGGGATCGTGCGAGCTCACGCGCACGTCGCGTGCGTAGGTCAGCGGCGAAAAGCGGCCGATGCCCATCTCCTCCCAGGAATTGCCGCGGTCGGGGCTGCGGAACAGGCCCATCCGGTTGGCGAGGAACACCGTGCCCGGCTTGGCCGAGCTGATCGCCAGCGCGTGGCTGTCCATCATGCCTTCGGTCTCGGTGTCGCTGACGATGCGGCTCTTGAACTTGTCCTGCTTGGTGAACTCCAGCAGCTGCTCGTTGCAGCCCTGCCAGGTCTCGCCGCCATCCGAGCTGCGCGACAGGCCGCCGACCTCGAAGGCGGCGTAGAGCGTGCCGGCGTCTTCCGGATCGACCGCGAGGCGGATCACACGGCAGGGGAAGCTCATCTTCACCATGCCCCTGGGCTCGGGCACGTTCAGCGCCGCCCATGTGCGGCCGCCGTCGCGGCTGCGGAACACCTGCGTGCCCTGGGTGCCGACATAGATCGTCTTGGGATCCTTGGGATGGATC
>CAYNOF010000792.1:0-1688 GCA_964398335.1 uncultured Rhizobiaceae bacterium | reverse complement strand
TCCTCGCAGACCACCGGCTCCTCGAGCCAGTAGGGATCGGCCTCGTCGATGTGATGGCCGGCCTGAATCGCGGTGTCGGCGCTCCAGCCCATGTTGACGTCGATCATGATCTCGATGTCGGGCCCCAGCGCATCGCGCATGGCGTGGACGTTCTTGACGTCCTCGCGCCAGGGGCGGATGTGCGCGACCTGCATCTTGATCGCGCTGAGCCCCATGCCGGTGAAGTGCCGCGCGCGCTCGATCATCCCGTCGCGGCCCAGCCCGCGCCAGCAGCCCGAGCCATAGGCCGGTACCTTCGCGCGCGAGCTGCCCCACAGGCGATGCAGCGGCAGGCCGGCCTTCTTGCCCACGATGTCCCACAGCGCGATGTCGACGGCGGACTGGCAGAAGGTGGCGATGCCGCCGCGGCCCAGCCAGTAGGTGCCCTTCCACAGCGTGGTCCAGATGCCCTCGATTTCGGTGGCGTCGCGGCCCAGCACCATGGGCGCGATCATCTCCTTGAGGCAGGCATCGAGCGTGAACAGCCCGCCCGACAGCGGCTGCAGGTAGCCCATGCCGGTGAGGCCGCCCGCAGTCTTGATCTCCAGCACCAGCAGCTCGCGATGCGTCGGCGGCATGATGCCGTTGGGCGGCGGATCGCCGACGAACGGCACCCGCAAGAGCGTGGTGCTGAGCGCGGTGATGGTGGTTGGACTGGCCATGGACGCTTCCCTCCCGATCGCGGCGGGAAGCCTAGCATGCGTGCGCGTCAGAGCCGGCGGACGTAGTTCACGCTGATGTCGATCGCCTCGGCGAGCGATTTGCGCTGGCGGAAGCCGGCCTCGAAGCCCTGCACGATGGCGTCGGCGCGCTCCTGCGGCGTGCCGTGGTGCTGCGGGCTGTTGACCATGTTGTCGCCGAAATTGTGCTGCGTGAGCGCATAGACGGCGGCGGGATACTGCGGCCGGCTGAGCTTGCGCACGCCGGCGAAGTAGCCGGCGAAGTAGTCGGCCTGCAGCTCGACGCGCTTCACCGTCGGCGAGTCGCCGCGCACGATCTTATCGAGGCCGCGCTTGTATTGCATGATGTGGCCGAACTCGTGGGCGCAGACGGCGGCGACGCTGACGTCGGGATTTTCCCGCTGCCCCATCAGCCGGCGCAGCAGGCGCTGGCCGAACAGCACCGTGCCGTCGCCGCGGTTGAGCCGCACGCGGTTGGTGGCATAGGCGTTCATGCCCTCGGAATCGTCGAAGTAGCAGAAGCCCGGCAGGATCTGGAACGTCTCGGACATCGCCGACAGCGAATGCGCCAGCGCGAAGTCGAACTGGGGATCGCCGGATTTCGGGAACATCTCCTCGGCGCCGCTCATCGACAGCCAGGGCGGCGCGCTGCGATTGAGCAGGATGTCGGCCGCCGGATCGGCCAGCATGCAGCCCTTCACCTCGCGGCCGCCGATGGTCTGGGCGTGCGCGCAGGTCGCGTGGCCGCACCACAGGATGGTCAGCGCTCCACCAAAGATCGTCTCACGGCGCGTCAACATGGCTCGCTCCCGGGATCAGCACAGGTTGGGGAACCGTCGGCAGGCTTCCGACGGTGGTCCGACGTCAGGCCGAGGGTTGGGATCGGTGGCCGGCGTCGGCCGCGCCGGCGGTTGCGGTTGCGGCGCCGGCTGCGGCTGGGGTTGCGGCTGGGCCGTCGTCGGCGGCGGC
>CAYNOF010000791.1:0-26840 GCA_964398335.1 uncultured Rhizobiaceae bacterium | reverse complement strand
CAACAGAGCGCCGCGTTGGTCCACGGATCGTAGTTGCCGACCATCCACAGATGGCCCTCGAGGTCGCAGCAGCAGTAGCCGCGGCCGCCGTATTCCTGGTCCTCGGGCTCCAGCACCATGCGCGCACCGGCCGCCCTGGCGCGCGCGCAATGCGCGTCGGGATCGTGCACGACGATGTAGACGCTCTGCGTGTTGGCGCCGCCGACCATGCCGGGCACGGCCATGTGCCTGCCGAATTCGTCGTCGGCCGGGCTGGCCAGCATGATCATCGCCTTGCCGCTGGTGAGCTGGGCATGGACGATCTTGCCCGGCTCGCCCGGCACCACGAGATGCTCCTCGAAGCCGAAGGCGTCCTTGAGCCATTTGATCGCCGTCGGCGCATCACGATAGCGCAGCGACGGCACGAGATGGAGCCCGGCGGTTTTCGGATCGGCCATGACGCTCCTCCTTCGCCGGATGTCAGCGCGGATAAGGCGCCGGCGTCAGGATGTCGAACATCAGCGGGAAATCGTCGAGCATGCCGAACAGGGCATCCAGCACCCGGGCATCTCCCTGGACCTTCAATCCGCCGTTTTCGAGGCATTGCGCCACGCTCGACAGCTTGACCATCAGTGCGTCGAGCACCGGCCGTGTCGTGCTCACCACCAGCGTCGCATCGCTCGCCGGCCCCGGCATGTGGGTGAGCGTCGAGTTCTCGAGATTGAGCACCAGCGACTGGCCGGTATCGGTGAAACGCCAGTCGATGACGAAGCGATGGCCCGCCGCGCGATCGGCGTTCAGCCGCACGCCCATGAAGTCGAAGAACGTCTCGGTCGTGATGGCGCGGATCAGGTCGGCGCTGAGGATGGTGCGCGGGTTGAGCTGCAGCGGCCCCATGCGCAGCTCGCCGGCGCCGAACAGGTAGGCGTTGCGCCAGGTCGCCGACTCGGCCTGGTAGCCGAGCTGCTCCAGCGCATCGGCGCAGAGCTCGCGCGCCGCGCGGTTGGCCGGGTCGGCGAACACCACCTGGTTCATCACCTGCGCCACCCAGCGGAACTCGCCTTTGGCGAAATCCGCCCGCGCCTTCGCGATCACCGCCTCGGCGCCGCCCATGTACTCGACCATCTTGCGTGCGCCGGGCACCGGCGGCAGCGGGTTGAGATTCGACGGGTTGCCGTCGTACCAGCTGAGATAGCGCTGGAAGACCGCCTTGGCGTTGTGGCTGACCGTCCCGTAGTAGCCGCGCACGGTCCAGTCGCGCTGCAGCTCCCTGGGCAGCTGCAACGACTCGGCGATCTCCGCCGGACGCAGGCCGAGATTGGCCATGCGCAGCGCCTGGTCGTGGATGTGCTTGTAGAGATCGCGCTGGCGGGCCAGGAAGCTCATGATCCTGGCGCGGCCCCAGGTCGGCCAGTGATGCTGCGCGATCAGCGCCTCGGTGCGATCGCCGTACATGCGCATCGCCTCGGCGATGTAGCGCGACCACAGCCGGGTGTCGCGCGCCACCGCGCCGCGCAGCGGGATGAAATTGTGCAGGTGGTGCGTGGCGTTCTCGGCCATGTTCAGCACGCCGAACTGCGGGAAGAACATGTGCATCTCGGCCGGCGCCTCGCTCTCCGGCGCGAGCTGGAACTCGATCTCGACGCCGTCGATGGTGCGTTGCTCCGTCTTCTTTACGATCAGCTCGTTGGGCGGGATCAGCGTCACCTGGCCGCGCGCGATGTTCTTGCCCAGCCCGGCATCGACCTGGCCGCGCTCGCCCGGCAGCAGCAGCGGGCCGAACTGGAACATCGCGCGGCGCGTCATCGCCACGCCGGCCAGCACGTTCTCGCCGCCCACCGCCTCCATGAAGCCGTCGGGCGCGATGATCTTCACGCGGCCGGCCTTCGCGTCTTCCTCGGTCGCCACGCCCTTGGCGCCGCCGTAGTGGTCGACATGGCTGTGCGTGTAGATCACCGCATGCACCGGCCGTTGCGGGCGATGCCGGAAGTACAGATCGAGGCCGGCGCGGGCCACCTCGGCCGTGCCCAGCGGATCGATCAGGATCAGCCCGGTCTCGCCCTCGATGATCGTCATGTTGGCGAGGTCGATGCCGCGGATCTGGAAGACGCGATCGACGACCTTGAACAGCCCGTTGTTCATGTTGAGCTGGGCGTTGCGCCACAAGCTGGGATTGACCGTGGGCGGCGCCTCGCGCCCGTTCAGGAACGCATAGGCGCCGAGGTTCCACATCACCGAGCCGCTGGACGTGCGCACCACGCCCTCGGGCAATGCCGCGATCAGGCCGCGCGCCGCTTCGGCGAAGTCGTCGCGATCCTCGAAGGGCAACTGATCCAGCATCGCGCGATTGGCGGCGGCGGTCGAGGGCTCGGCGTCTTTCGGCTGGGTCGGCGCGTCGGCCATGAATTGTCTCCCTCTCGCTCTTTGACGCAGCTTACACCGATTGTGCGGTGACAAGATTTGCGATGGACGCGCCGCGCGAAGCGGCGGCATGTCGAGGTCATGACCACGTGTACCCTCACCGTCGACGAGACCTCGCGCGGCTATGCCGGCTGGAAGACCGTCTTCGCCTGTTTCCTCCTGGCGGTCGCCGCCTGGGGATTCGGCTTCTACGGCCACACCGTCTATCTCGCCGAGCTGCGCAAGCTCTACGACTGGCCGACCTCGCTGATCTCGACGGCGACGACGGTCTACTACCTGTTCGGCGGCCTGATCGTGATCTGGGTCAGCGACGCGGTGCGCCGTTTCGGGCCGCGCAACGTGGCGCTGGCCGGGCTGGCGATGCTGTGCGGCTCGGGCGCGCTGCTGGCGCTGGTACACAAGCCCTGGCAGCTCTACGGCGCCTTCCTGCTGATGTCGTTCGGCTGGGCCGGCAGCAGCATCGCCATCATCAACAACATCCTCGGCCTGTGGTTCAGCGTGCGCCGCGGCATGGCGATCAGCTGGGCGCTCAACGGCGCCAGCGTCGCCGGCATCGTCTTCGCACCGGCCCTGGTCGCCCTGATCGGCGTCTTCGACTTCGCCACCGCCATGCCGGTCGCGGCGATCGCCACCCTGCTGATCGTCGGCCCGGCGATCCTGCTGTGGGTCGACTGGCCACCGCACCGCCCGCGCGCCGCCGCCGCTTCGCCCGCCGCGTCGGGAACCTGGACCCGGGCGCGCGCCCTGCGCAGCCCGCAGTTCTGGACGATAGCGGCGCCCTTCGCGCTCGCCCTGGTGGCCCAGGTCGGCTTCCTCGTGCACCTCATCGCCTTCCTGGAGCCGACGATCGGCCGCTACCAATCGGGCGTGGCGCTGTCGCTGGCGTCGATCTGCGCCGTGGTCGGACGCGTCGGCCTGAGCTTCATCATCGACCGGCTCAACCAGCGCATCGTCACCGCGGTGTCGCTCGCGAGCCAGGCCACAGCGCTGTTCCTGATGATCCACACCACCGACACCGTGGCCCTGATCGCGCTGGCCTCGCTGTTCGGCCTCTCGGTCGGCAACCTGATCACCCTGCCCTCGCTGATCGTGCAGCGCGAGTTCGAGCCCGGCTCCTTCGGCATGCTGATGGCGCTCTCCGCCGCCATCAACCAGTTCACCTATGCCATGGGTCCGGCGCTGCTGGGCGTGGTCAAGGACTTCGCCGGCGGCTATCCGGCGGCGCTGGGTGTCTGCATCGCCTGCCAGATCGCTGCCATCGCGATCATCCTGTCGCGACGCTCGCCGCCTCAGCCGCTGGCGTGATACGACTCGGTCCATGACCACGACCATCGCGCAGATCTCGGACACGCATCTCAGCGACGACCGGCCGTTCTTCAACGCCAATTTCGAGCGCCTGGCCGAGACGCTGCGCGCGGCGAAACCCGACCTCGTGATCAACACCGGCGACGCGACGCTCGACGGCTGCGACCGCGAAGCCGACCTGCATTGCGCCAAGGCGATGCACGATGCGCTGGGCCTGCCCTACCGCGTCATTCCCGGCAATCACGACAGCGGCGACAGCCGCAACGTCGGCTCGAAGCAGGCGATCGACGACGTCCGCCGCGGGCGCTACCTGAAGGTCTTCGGCGCCGATCGCTGGAGCCACGATATTCCCGGCTGGCGGCTGGTCGGCATCAATGCCCAGCTTCTCGACTCCGATCTTCCGGCCGAACGCGAGCAGGCCGATTTTGTCCGCGATGCACTGACCGGCGCGCAGGGCCGCGCCATCGCGCTCTTCGTGCACAAGCCGCTATTCGAGAGTGCGCTCGACGAGCCCGAAATCGGCGGCTGGTTCCTGACGCGCCCGGCACGCAACAGCCTGCTGGGCATGATCGCCGGCGCCGATATCCGGCTGATCGCATCGGGCCACCTGCATCTCTTCCGCGAGACGACACCGGCGATGCGCCATGTCTGGGCACCGTCGACGTCGTTCATCCTGCCGGAGTATTTCGAGCCGAACTGGGGCCCGAAGATCGTAGGCTATGTCGAGCATCGCCTGCATGAGGATGGCCAGTCGGAGAGTCGCCTGGTCGAGCCGGCCGGGATGGTGCGCAACAACATGGAAGACTTCCCGGGCGCCTACGGCGACATCCGCGCCCGCGCCCGGACGATGGCGTCACACGGCTGAGACATCCCTCAGGCAGGCTGTCAGCATGCCACCCTGGAGGCAGCCATGACCGTGCACGTCGCCCAGATCTCCGACACGCATCTCAGCGAGGCCAAGCCGTTCTTCAACACCAACTTCGCCCGGCTGGGCGAGGCGCTGCACGAGGCGGCGATCGATCTGGTGATCAACAGCGGCGATGTCTCGCTCAATGGCGCGGAGCTCGACGCCGATCTGCGCCGTGCCCACGGCCTGCACGAGGCCCTCGACCTCGACTGGCTGGCGATTCCCGGCAACCACGACATCGGCGACAGCCAGGGCATCGGCTCGAAGCAGCCGATCGACGAGGACCGCCGCACGCGCTACCGCACGATCTTCGGCGAGGACTACTGGGCGCACGACGTCCCGGGCTGGCGGCTGATCGGCGTCAACGCCCAGCTCGTCGGCTCCGACCTGTCGGCCGATGCCGACCAGGGCAATTTCGTGCGCCATGCGACCTCGACCGCGAACGGCCGCTCGATCGCGCTCTTCGTGCACAAGCCGCTCTACGACGCCTCGCCGGCCGAGACCGATCTCGGCGGCCGCTTCCTGCCCCCGGCGGCGCGCGGCGGGCTGCTCTCGACGCTGAACGGCGCCCGGCTGCGCCTGGTCGCCTGCGGCCATGTCCACCAGTTCCGCCAGACCAATGGCGGCGACTGGAACAATGTCTGGGCGCCGTCGACGGCGTTCATCCTGCCCGACTTCTTCCAGCCGGCCTACGGGCCGAAGGTCGTGGGCTATGTCGACCACGCCTTCCATGCCGACGGCACGGTCGACAGCCGCCTGGTGCAGCCGGCGGCCCTGACGCAATACAATCTCGAGACGATTCCGGAAGCCTACGGCGACCTGCGCGCGCACAAGCACTGAGCCCGCAGCGCCCGCGTCCTAAATGTGCGCCGGTCCCCGCGCGCGGTCCTGGTCGTGCGGACCGTCGATCAGCCTTGATGTGGCCCGCTTGAGCACCTCGAGATAGCCCCGGCGCAGTTCCATCTTCGGGCCGAAGCCGCCGCCCAGCAGGGCGCGGTGTGCCGCCGGCAGGCGCCAGCACGGCACGAAGAGGAACAGGTGGTGCTCGAGGTGGTAGTTCACCCAATAGGGCGCGATCAGCAGCCGCTCGAGCGGGTTCGCCGTGGTCGTACGGGTGTTGCGCAGCGGGTCGTCGTTGTCGGGCACGACGGCGTGCTCGGCGATGTTCCTGACGCGGCTGACGAGCTGGTACCAGGTCGCCAGCGGCAGCAGCCAGAGCGCCGGGTAGAGCCACCAGTAGCCGAGCGCGCTGAGGCCCGCGAGCAGCACGGCGTTGGTGATGAAGAAGCCGCGTTCGTTGCGCAGCAGGTTGACAAGACGCGTGCCCACGGGCAGGTCGCGCGGCCCCATGGCGCGCAGGACCTGCTCGCGGCGGCGCTGATAGGCGGTCTGGCCCGTCATGTCGCGCAGCACCTTGCGCCACAGGCTCTTGCGCGTGATCGGGAACGGCGCCGACAGGCCGAGATCGGGATCCTGCGGCTGCTGGGTGTGGCGGTGGTGGGTCAGGTGATAGGGCCGGTACAGCGTGAGGCTGGCGCCCACTGGTGCGCCGCAAAGCCACGTGCCGGCCCAGTCGTTCAGGCGCCGGTTGTCGAACAGCAGCCCGTGCGCCGCGTCGTGCATCAGGATGGCGACGCCGAGCTGGCGCGCGCCGATCACCATGACGGCGACGATGAAGCTCAACGGATTGGGCCACCACACGAACAGCGCCATGGCGCCGAAGACCAGGCCCCAGGCGTGCAGCACCAGCAGCGCGCCGACGAGGTCGGACTTGCCGCGCAGCCCCGCGATCTGCTCGCTGCTGATATAATCGTGCGGTTTGGCCAGCATGCCCCGGGGAAACTGAGCGTTCGACGCCGCCCTGTCAACGCGACGCGAATGCTCTAAGCTCGCCGCCATGCCCGTCCGTCGCGCCATCGTCCGCCGTGTCTCCATGCGCCATCCCGGCGACACCTCGGCGATCGAGCGCCTGCTCGACAGCGGCGAAATCGACCCGGCGCGCATCGTCGCCATCCTCGGCAAGACCGAGGGCAATGGCTGCGTCAACGATTTCACCCGCGCCTACGCCGTCCAATCCCTGTCCTTCATGCTGGCGCAGCGCCTGGGCGAGCCGCCGCAGGCCGTCGCCGAGCGCGTGGCGCTGGTGATGTCGGGCGGCACCGAAGGCGCGCTCTCGCCGCATTTCCTGGTCCTCGCGGTCGGCGACGCCGATAGGTCCAATCCTGCCGGCGCGCTCGCCATCGGCACCGCCTTCACCCCGGCCTTCGCGCCCGAGCAGGTCGGCCGCATGGCCCAGGTCGAGGCGACGGCGACGGCGGTGCGCGGCGCCATGGCCGACGCTGGCATCGCCGTCGCGTCCGACGTGCACTACGTGCAGGTCAAATGTCCGCTGCTGACCAGCGAGCGCGTCGCCGACGCCAAGGCGCGCGGGCAATCCGTGTCGACCGAGGACACCTATCATTCGATGGCGCTGTCGCGCGGCGCGTCGGCGCTGGGCGTCGGTCTGGCGCTGGGCGAGATCCAGGCGGTCAACGATGCCGCGATCGGCGCCGACTGGTCGCTGTTCTCGGGCCGGGCCAGCGCGTCCGCCGGCGTCGAGCTGCAACGCAACGAGATCGTCGTGCTGGGCAACAGCGCGGCGTGGGGCGGCGCGCTGTCGATCGCGCATGACGTGATGGCCGATGCCATCGACGTGGTGGCGGTGCATCGCGCCCTGCGGCGGGCCGGCCTCGACACGGCAGACGGCCAGTTGACCGGCGGCGCGGCCGCACGCCTGGTCGCCGTGCTGGCCAAGGCCGAGCCATCGAGCAACGGCCGCGTGCGCGGCCACCGCCACATCATGTGGGACGACAGCGACATCAACGCCACGCGGCACGCGCGCGCCGTGGTCGGCGGCGTGATCGCCGGCGCCGTGGGCCGCACCGACATCTTCGTCAGCGGCGGCGCCGAGCATCAGGGGCCGGATGGCGGCGGCCCGGTGGCGGTGATCGCAACCCGGGATGCGGGACCATGAATTTCAGGCACATCCGGACCGACGTGCTCGACATCGCCTGGGAGGATCACGGCTCCGCCGTAGGCGCACCGGTGATCCTGCTGCACGGCTTTCCCTACGACGTGCGCGCCTATGACGAGGTCGCGCCGCGACTGGCAGCCGCGGGCATGCGCGTGCTGGTGCCGTACCTGCGCGGCTACGGTCCGACGCGTTTCCTCTCGGCCGATACGCCGCGCTCGGGCGAGCAGGCGGCGCTGGGTCACGACCTGCTGCAGTTCATGGACGCGCTGCGCATCGCGCGCGCCACCGTCGCCGGCTACGACTGGGGCGGTCGCGCCGCCTGCATCGTCGCGGCGCTGTGGCCCGAACGCGTCGCGGGACTGGTGAGCTGCGGCGGCTACAACATCCAGGACATTGCCGCCTCGGCCGAGCCGGCGCCTGCCGAGCAGGAGCATCGCTTCTGGTACCAATACTACTTCCACACCGAGCGCGGCCGCGCCGGGCTGACCAGGAACCGTCGCGATGTCTGTCGCCTGCTGTGGCGGCTGTGGTCGCCGGAATGGGCGTTCGACGACGCGACCTTCGAGAGGAGCGCGTCCTCGTTCGACAATCCCGACTTCGTCGACGTGGTGATCCAGTCCTATCGCCACCGCTACGGCTACGCGCCGGGCGATCCTGCTTTGGCGCCGATCGAGGCGAAGCTGGCGCAGCGGCCGAAGATCAGCGTGCCGACCAGGGTGCTGCATGGCGGCCACGACGGCGTCGGCCCGGCCGAGCAGTCGGAGACGCACCAGCGTTTCTTCACCGGCCCCTACCAGCGCCGCCTGCTGCCGCGCATCGGCCACAACCTGCCGCAGGAAGCGCCGATCGACTTCGCCGCCGCGATCCTCGACCTCGCCAGGGAAAACCGCCCATGACCTCGATCGCGCTCATCGGCGCCACCGGCAATATCGGCAGCCGCATCCTCGACGAGGCGCTGCGCCGCGGCCACCGCGTCACCGGCACGACGCGCAATGCGGCGAAGCTGCCGGCTCGGGCGAACCTGACCCCGAAAGTGGTCGACACGGCGGACGTCGAGGGGCTCGCCGCCGTGCTGAGGAACCACGACGTGGTCGTCGCCTCGATCAAGTGGAACGAGGCCGACGTCCACCAGGTGCTTGATGCGATCCGCCGCAGCAGCGTCAAACGTGCGCTGTTCGTGATCGGCGCCGGCAGCCTGATCCGCAGCGATGGCCGCACGCATTTCGAGCACATGGCCGAGAAGGGCATCCAGCCCCCGACGTCGAAGCCCGCCGCGTTGGCCTACGAGGCGATCCGCGTCGCCGATGATCTCGACTGGACGGCGATCTCGCCACCGGCCTCAATCCAGCCCGGCCAGCGCACCGGCAAGTTCCGTCTCGGCCTCGATCACCTGCTGGAGGACGGCCAGGGCGTCAGCCTGATCTCGCGCGAGGATTTCGCCGTCGCCATCGTCGACGAGATCGAGACACCCAGGCACGTGAAGCGGCGCTTCACCGCCGCCTACTGACGCGCCCGGCGGACCACTTCAGCCGCTCGTGGCCGGCTTCTTGTCGCGTTCGCTGTCCAGCGTCGTGTTGTTGAGCCGGGCGAATTCCTCGGCATAGGCGCGGTCGGCGAACTCCCAGCCGATCCTGTCCGGATGCGGCGTGGCGCCGACGGCGGGTGGATGGGTGATCTCCCAGAGTACCGGGATGATCAGGCCGGCCAGCAGGATGACGACGCTCAGGAAGACCGGCAGGTGGAGCCACAGCGCCAGGGCGAACAGCGGCGCCCAGGTGCCGTACTTGAAGACCTTGATCCAGAAATGATAGCGCCGCAGCCGGCGCGCGCAGTCCTCGCTCGCCGGCACCACCGCGTAGTCGAGCGTGTTGCCGCCGCTGGCGCTGATGTCGAGCGCGTAGTCGACCAGCGACGGCGTGCGGCTGTAACCGACGAAGGACAGGCGCACGGCCTTGCCGTTGGTCGGCCCGCCGCCGCAGGGACAGCGGCCGGGAAACACCGGCTTCACCGAGCGCGGCAGGGTGACATCGAAGCTGGCGGGCATGGTCGCGAGACCTCGCGTTCAGGGTACGGACACCGCACGCTGGAACGCCGGCCGCGAATGCAGCCGCGCGCGATACGCCGAACTACGCGGACCAAGCAGATGATCGAGGCCGGTCAGGCCGATGAGGTAGAGCGGATAGCCGAGCGAGACATCGGCCAGCGTGAAGCGGTCGCCGGCAAGATACTCGCGGCCCTCGAGGTGTCGTTCCAGCGAGATCAGGCGCACACCCGCATTGTCGCGCGCATCGGCCATCACCGCGTCGATATCCGGTCCCTTGCGCTCGAGACGGCCGACCGTCGCCATGCGCGACAGCGGCGTCATCAAGGTCGACTCGCCGTACCACAGCCATTGCAGGAACTGCACGCGATCGGCCTCGTCCGGCGCGACGAGCAGCGAGGGCCCGTGCCTGGCCGCGATGTACTCGCAGATCGCCAGCGACTCCGTCAGCACCAGCTCGCCATCGACCAGCGCCGGCACCGCGCCGGTCGGGTTGATCGACAGATAGTCCGGCTGCAGCTTGCGCGGCGGGAACTGCAGCGACCTCACCTCGGCCTCGACGCCGAGTTCCTCCAGCGTCCACAGCACGCGCAGCGAGCGCGTGTGGCGGGCGTGGTAGACGGTGAGCATCAGTCCAGCGTCTCGAACAGCCGCGCCGCCAGGTAGGTGCGCGACATCAGCGACGAGTAGTAGATCTGCTCGAAGGCCGCGTGCGCGCCCTTACCGTCGGCGCCCAGGCCATCGAGCGTGGGAATGCCCAGCGCCGCGGTGAAGTTGCCGTCGCTGCCGCCGCCGGTCAGCGGCACGTCGTTGAGTTCCTTGCCGATCTCGGCGTAGATCGCCCGCGCCTTGTCGAACAGCGCCGCGATGCCGGCATCCTTGCGGTAGGGCGGCCGGTTCATGCCGCCCTCGACCTTGACCTCGACGTCCTCGCCGATCGGCTGCAGGCCGAGCAGGCGCGCCACCATCTCCTCCGCCGTCGCCGGATCGGGCACGCGCAGATCGACCTCGGCGGTCGCTTCCGCCGACACGACATTGACGCCGGTGCCGCCGCTGACGAGACCCACATTCACCGTGATGTCGCGGCCGTAATCGGTCATCGCCTCGATGCGCACGATCTGGCGCGCCAGCTCGAGGATGGCGCTGCGGCCGTCCTGGTGGCGCACGCCGGCATGGCTGGCGCGGCCTTTGACCGTGACCACGAAGCGGCCCACGCCCTTGCGCGAGGTCACGACGCGATCGCCGTCGCGGCCCGGCTCCATCACCAGCGCGTACTTGGCGTGCCGCGCCGCGGCCTCGATGCGGGCGCGCGAGGTCGGGCTGCCGACCTCCTCCTCGGGGATGAACAGGAAGGTCACCGGCAGCTTGCTCTTCTTGCCCTGCCGGATCAGGTGGCGCATCGCGTAATAGGCGATGTAGCCGCCGGCCTTCATGTCGTAGATGCCGGGGCCGAAGACCGCGTCGCCTTCGCGGCGGACCTTCAGGTCCTTCTCGATCATGCCGATGGGATGCACGGTGTCGAGATGGGCCAGCACCAGGATGCCCGGTCCCTCGCCCCACGGCGTCTTGCACTCGAGGATATCGCCGAAGCCGTCGCGGCCGGGCGTGCGCTCGATCTTCATGCCGAGCCCGGCCATCTGGCCCTCGACCTTGTCGACCACACGGTTGACCGCCGCCGCATCGTGGCTCGGGCTCTCGATCTCGACCCACTCCACGATGCCCGCGAGCACTTCGTCCGCGTCGATGCGCGGCTCGTTCTTCAACGCCGTGTCCATTGCCTCGATTCCCTCCGGGTCAGATCGGATCCCAGGTGAAATACTCGGGCGAGCGCTTCAGATCGATGAAGGCGGGCTTCAGCGCCGGCACCGCCGTCTCGGCGATCTTTTCCAGGGTCCATCCGTCCGACATATGCACGGACCGTACCGGACGGTTGGCCGAGAACAGCATGATCTCGTTCATGCGCACGCCGAAGATCTGCGAGGTCACGCCCTCGGCCGCGTCGCTCAGCAGGAACACCGCCATCGGCGCCACCTTGGCCGCGGTCATCTTCTTGGAGCGCTCCAGGCGCGCGACCTGCTGCGGCGTGTCGGCGGGGATGGTGCCGATCATGCGCGTCCAGGCGAAGGGCGAGATGCAGTTGGAGCGCACGTTGAACGCCGCCATGTCGAGCGCGATCGAGCGCGACAGGCCGACGATGCCCATCTTGGCCGCCGAGTAGTTCGCCTGGCCGAAATTGCCGACGAGGCCGGAGGTCGAGGTGAAGTGCACGAAGGCGCCCGACTTCTGCTCCTTGAAGTAGTTGGCGGCCGCGCGGCTGACGTTGAAGCAGCCGTTGAGATGCACGTCGATGACCTGCTTCCAGTCGAGATGGCTCATGCGATGGAAGATGCGATCGCGCAGGATGCCGGCGTTGTTGATCACGCCGTCGATCTTGCCGAAGGTCTCGACCGCCTGCTTGATCATCGCCTCGGCCGCTGCCGGATCCGACACGCTGCCGAAGTTCGGCACCGCGACACCGCCCGCCGCCTTGATCTCGTCGCACACCTTCTGCGCCGGCGTGTTGCTGCCGGCGCCCTCGCCGTCGACCGCGCCGCCGAGATCGTTGACCACGACCTTGGCGCCCTCGGCGGCCGCGAGAAGCGCCATCTCCCGCCCGATGCCGCCACCCGAGCCGGTCACCAGCACCACCTTGTCCTTCAGCATGTTCGGCATGACGGGCTTCCCTCTCCTATCGTATGCGCCGCAGCCATTTAGGCCGATTGGCGCTGCGATGGAAAGCACGTCAGCTATGCGCGGGCCCGCGCCGTTTCGCTGGTCGCATCCGCCCTAACGTGGCGTGCGCAGCAGGCGGGCCGCGAAGAAAGCGGCGAAGGCGAAGGGCAGCTGCGCCAGGACCAGCGGCATCGGGATCGCACAGGCCTTGGTGGTGCAGCCGATCCACTCGCCCACCAGGGGCAAAGCGCGGTCGTAGCCGCCCAGGCCGGTGGTGATGGCCACCGCCACCGTTCCCAGGGCGCCCATGCCCATCTGCGCCAGGCCGACCAGCGAGGAGGCCGTGCCGGCCAGCCGCGGATAGAGGCCGACCGCGCCGGCGTTGGCGTTGGGCACCACCATGCCGGAGCCGAAGGAGCAGATCATGTACGGCACCATGATCGACCACCAGGCCAGGATGCCGCTGAGCGACAGCACGGCGATGATCGACAGGCCGGCGATATGGAACAGCGGCGCCACCCGCAGCATGGTCACCGGCCGCACGCGGCCGATCAGCCGGTTGTTGGCGAAGCCGCCCAGGGTGAAGCCGGCGACCGAGATGATGCTGAGGAAGCCCACGGTGCGCGGCGTGAAGCCCAGCGTGTCCTGCAGGATGAACGGCGTGCCGGCGATCATGCCGAAATTGATGCCGAAGACGAAGCCCATGGTCAGCGCAAAGCCGAGGAAGCGGCGGTCGCGCAGCATCTCGCCGCTGCCGCGCGCGAAGGCCAGCAGGTTGAGGGTCAGCGCGCGATGCTGGTTGGTCTCGGCCGCGCCCAGCGCCACGACCACGAACAGGCTCATCGCGAACACGGTGAGCGCCCAGAACGTCGCCTGCCAGCCGAACCATTCGCCGAGATGGCCGCCGATCAACGGCGCGATCGCCGGCGCCACGTTGACGCCGATCGAGATCCAGCTCATCACCCGCGGCAGCTCGGTAAACTCGTAGATGTCGCGGGTCAGGGCGCGACCGACCACCGAGCCGGCGCAGGCGCTCATGCCCTGCAGCACACGCAGCACCACCAATTGGCCGATCGAGCCCGCCAGGGCGCAGCCCGCCGAGGTGGCGGCGAACAGGAACAGGCCGACCAGCAGCACCGGCCGGCGGCCGAAGCGGTCGCTGAGCGGCCCGAAGAACAGCTGCCCCACCGCGAAGCCCAGCATGTAGGTGGTCAGCGTCAGCTTCACGCCGTCAGGCGTGGTGCCCAGCGACGCACCGACCACCGGCATCACCGGCGTGTAGATGCTCATCGACAGCGGGCCGAACGAGGCCAGCACCACCAGCAGGACCATGTAGCTGGTGGAGCGCGGGACGAGAGGGAAGCTCACGCGCGGGCCGCCGTCTTCGTCTCCGCCTCGCCCTCGGCGGCAAAATCGCCTTCGATGGCGCCGCCGCTCATCGCCGCGTGCATCCTGGGATATTCGCGGCGGAAGCACTCGGCGATGGTGTCGAACGGGATATCGGCATAGACGCCGCGATAGGCGAGGTACTCCATGTGCCGGCGGCCGGCCATGTCATAGGCATGGTAGATCGAGTCGCCCCGCCCGTCCCATTCCAGCGGCTTGAGCCCGAAGCGCTCGGTGAGCTGGCGGTTGAAGGCCGGCGTCGCCTTGATCCAGCGCCCGTCGAGGCCGACATCGACATAGCCGTGGAAATAGAAGATGTCGGTGCCCATGAACTCGGTCATGCGCCGCGTCGTCATGTGGTTGCGCACGTCGGCGTAACCGACGCGCGCCGGCACGCCCACCGCGCGGCAGGTCGCGGCCATCAGCCCGGCCTTGTTGATGCAGTAACCGTGGCCTGCCGCCAGGGTCGCGCTCGCCCTGTAGGCCTCGGGCCGCAACGGCGTGGTGTAGGGATCGTAGCGGATGTCGTCGCGCACGGCGTGATAGAGCCGAAGCGCCTTCTCGCGCGGATCATGGGCGTCGCCGATGATATTGCGCGCCCATGCGGCGATTCGCGGATGGTCGCTGTCGATCAGCGTGCCCGGCTTCAGCCAGTCGGCCGGGCCGGTGCCGTCCATCACCACGTCGTCGCGCGGGAAGGTCCTGAGGTCGAGGTTCATGGCAGCCCCATGCCCTGCCCCGCGCGCCGCCGTCAACTGGCGTTGCGCCGCGCCGCCCGCGGCCCGAAAGTGCCGGCAGGAGGAACGCCCGATGAAGCTCAGCAAGGACCGCATCCTGGTCACCCATGTCGGCAGCCTGCCGCGCCCGATGGTGCTCGACGACCTGCTGATCCGCCAGGAGGCTGGCGAGAGCGTCGACGAGGCGCTGCTGGCGCGCGAGGCGGCCGAGGCGGTGCGCAACGTCGTGGCGCGCCAGATCGAGGCCGGCATCGACATCGTCAACGACGGCGAGCAGCCGCGCGTCGGTTTCCAGACCTATATCGTGCGCCGCATGTCGGGCTTCGGCGGCGAGTCCAAGCGGCCGCGCGCCAAGGACATGCAGGAGTTCCGCATCTACGCCCGCCAGCTCGCGCAGCGACTCTCACGCCGGCCCAAGGTCGCCAACGCACCGCAGGCCGTCGCCGACGTGCGGTACGGCACGCTCGACGAGGCGCAGGCCGAGGCCAAGATGATGAAGGAGGCGCTGGCGGCGCAGAAGACGCAGCCGCTCGAGACCTTCATGACCGCGCCGTCGCCGGGCATCATCGCCACGACCATGCTCAACGCGCACTACGACAGCCACGAGGCCTATGTCATGGCCCTGGCGCGCGAACTCGTGCGCGAATACCGCTTCGTCGTCGACCAGGGCTTCACCCTGCAGATCGACGCACCCGATCTGGCGATGGAACGCACCATGCTGTTCCAGGACAAGTCGCTGGCCGAGTTCCTCGCCATCGTCGAGCTGCACATCGCGGCGATCAACGTCGCGCTGGGTGACATCCCGCGCGAGAAGGTGCGGCTGCATTGCTGCTGGGGCAACTGGGAGGGCCCGCACATCCACGACGTGCCGCTGGCCGATATCCTGCCCCTGCTCTATCGCGCGAATGCCGGTGCGCTCAGCCTCGAATTCGCCAACCCGCGCCACGCGCACGAATACCCGGCGTTCAAGCGCCATCCCCTGCCGCCGCACATGACCTTGATGGCCGGTGTGCTCGACACCACGACCAACTTCGTCGAGCACCCCGAGCTGATCGCCAACCGCCTGTGCGAGGCGGCGGAAGCGGTCGGCGACCGCGAGCGGGTGATCGCCAGCACCGATTGCGGCTTCGGCACCTTCGCCGGCTCGGCCTATGTCGCCGAGGACGTGGTCTGGGCCAAGCTCGCCGCCGCGCGCGCCGGCGCTGACATCGCGACGAAAAGGCTGTGGGGCTGAACTCTACGACGTGGCGTTGACCAGGAAGTGGATCTGCGCTGCGGCCACCGGCCGCGCGCGATCATCCTGCCACGCCTCGACCGACACGTTGACCACGCGGCGGCCCTGCTTGGTCACCGTGGCCTTGGCGATCGTGTCGACCGGACGGCCGGAGCGCAGGTAGTCGACGGTGATGTTGACGATCTTGGGCAGGGTCTCGTTGTCGAGCTCCCACAGCAGGTGGAAGATCGCCGCCATTTCCATCAGCGAGCCGATCGTGCCGCCGTGCAGCGCCGGCAGGTGCGTGTTGCCGATCAGGTCGGGCTTGTAGCGCATGCGGGTCAGCAGCTCGCCGGTCGAGTTCTCCGGCGCCATGCCCATCCACTTGGCATAGGGAATCGCCTCGCCCAGTGCCGCGAGGTCGCCCTCGTCGCGCGCCTTGCGCAGGCGGTCGAGATAGACGCTCACGACGGAACCCCCTTCGCCAGGCGCGCGCCCAGGGTCTGGGCCTGCAGCACCGTGCCCTTGGTGCCCATCATGAACGTCCCGGCCGACGAGGCGATGGGATCGGCCGGATCGCCGTGATGCGCCACCGCGCGGGTGAAGGCGACGTTGTTGGTGAGCTTGAAGCACTCGGCCTCGGCGATCACCGCCTGCCCCGGCGTCGCCGGCTTGATGTAGTCGATGCGCAGGTCGAGGGTCGCGAAGGGCGACGGCTCGGTCAGCATGGTGGCGACCGCCATGCCGCTGCAGGCGTCGATCATCGTCGTCAGCGCGCCGCCGAACAGCACGCCGGTCTCGGGATTGCCCACGAGATGCGGCTGCCACTCCAGCTTCATCGTCGCCACCCCCTTGCGCACGCCCACCACCTGCAGGCCCAGCGCCTTGTTCTGCGGGATGGTGTCGGAGAACCACGCCTGGAACAGCGCCAGCGCCTTGTCCGGCATGGTCTCGAACACCGATTTCGTTTCGTTCATCGTTCCCCTCCTCACCCTGAGGAGCGTCGCGCCGCGACGCGTCTCGAAGGGCGGGCAACACCTCGTCCGCTGCACGTGCTTCGAGACGGCCGCTGCGCGGCCTCCTCAGCACGAGGCGGTGCGGTTCTACAGCCCCATCTGCCGCGCCGCGAGGTCCTTCATGATCTCCAGCGAGCCGCCGCCGATGGTCATCACCTTGGTCTCGCGGTAGATGCGCTCGACCTTGGCGCCGCGCAGATAGCCGGCACCGCCGAAGATCTGCATCGCCTCGTTGGCGACGTATTCCAGCGTCGTCGTGGCGAGATTCTTCAGCATGCAGATCTCGGCCACCGGCCGCTCGCCCTGATGCACGCGCCAGGCCAACATCTCGAGGTTGGCCTTCACCGCGTTCACCTTCATCGCCATGTCGACGATCTTGTGGCGGATCACCTGGTTGGCGATCAGCGGCTTGCCGAAGGTGTGGCGCTGGCGGGCATAGGCGATCGCCTCGTCGAGGCAGACCCGGGCGAAGCCGTGGGCGCCCGCCGCCAGGCCGATGCGCTCCTGGTTGAAGTTCAGCATGATGCCGATGAAGCCGCGATTCTCCTCGCCGATCAGGTTCTCGACCGGAACCTTGCAATCGTCGAAGAAGAGCTGCGCCGTGTCGGACGCCCACCAGCCCATCTTGCGCAGCTTGGTGCGCGAGAAGCCGGGCCGGTCGCGCTCGATCAGCAGCAGCGAGACGCCCGAGGCGCCCGGCCCGCCGGTGCGCACCGCCACGGTGTAGTAATCGGCGCGGAAGCCCGACGTGATGAACATCTTCTGGCCGTTGACGACAAAGTGATCGCCCTCGCGCCGCGCCGTGGTGCGCAGATTGGCGACGTCGGAGCCGCCGCTGGGCTCGGTGATGGCCAGCGCGCTGATCTTCTCGCCGCTCAGGATCTGCGGCAGCACCGTACCCTTCATCCAGTCCGGCCCGAGCGCGGCAATCGGCGGCGCGCCGATGGAATGGCTCATCAGCGAGGCGTTGACGCCGCCGCTGCCGGCCTTGGCCAGCTCCTCGCTGACGATGATGCGGTAAAATGGGTCGGTCGGCACGCCGCCGTATTCCTCGGGGTAGCCGAGCTGCAGCAGGCCGATCGCCGCGGCCTTGCGGTAGAGATCGCGGGGAAACTCGCCGGCTTCATCCCATTCATCGACAAAGGGCGCGATCTCCCGGGCCACGAAGCGGCGCAGGGTATCACGGAAAGCCTCGTGATCGGCGGTGTAGAACGGGCTCGCCGGCGCTGCCGTCGACGGAACCGATTCCCGCGTGGCGGTACTCATGGGCGGATGTCTTCTCCCGATAGTCCAGCCTTCATAAACGGATTCACCAAATCCTGTCTCGCTCGGCGAGACGCGACGGCTTTACAGCACGGGACGACTCCGATATTGGCGATGGCGTGATGGCGGCATCAGATCGCCCACGGGAGGACAGAAGCTGGTCACGTTTCTGCAGTTGCTGCTGAACGGAGTCGCGGTCGGCTGTATCTATGGCTTGGTCGCCCTCGGGTTCGTGCTGATCTACAAGGCCACCGAGCTGGTCAATTTCGCCCAGGGCGATCTGCTGATGCTGGGCGCTTTCATCGCCTACATGGCGGTCACCTGGTGGGGCTGGAACTACTGGGCCGGCTTCGTGCTCGCCGTCGTCGTCGTCGCCGGGTTCGGCGCGCTGCTCGACCGCACGATCCTGCGCAAAGTGATCGGCCAGCCGCAATTCGCCGTCGTCATGCTCACCATCGGCCTGGGCGCGATGTTCCGTACGTTCGCCAGCGTCACCTGGGGCTCGGAGCCCTACACGCCCACGACGCCGTTCTCCGGCGCGACCATGATCGGCGGCGTCACCTTCAGCGACGCCTACCTGTCGATCATCGTCGGCACGCTCCTGCTGTGCGGCACGCTCTACGCCTTCTTCAACTACACCCGCATCGGCATCGCCATGCAGGCGACGTCGCAGAACCAGCTGGCTGCCTATTACATGGGCATCCCGGTGAAGCTGATCTTCTCGCTGATCTGGGCGATCTCGGCGGCGACCGCCGCCGTCGCCGGCATCCTGCTGTCGCCGGTGACCCTGATCGACATCAATATGGGCCTGGCGGTGGCGCTCAAGGCCTTCGCCGCCGCGGTGCTGGGCGGCTTCGGCTCGATCCCCGGCGCGCTGATCGGCGGTCTCGTCATCGGGCTGATCGAGCTGTTCGCCGGCCGCTTCCTGCCCGAAGGCTACAAGGACGCCGCGCCCTATGTCGTGCTGCTGCTGGTGCTTGCGGTGCGTCCGCAGGGCCTGTTCGGCTCGCTTGGCCGCAAGAAGGTGTAGGAGCGGCCGATGCGGTTCCTGTTCAAGACCTCGTACAACCAGGACATCGGCCTGTTCCGCGACCGCGTCGACATGGGCTGGTACGGCGTGCTCGGCGTGCTCGTGCTCGCCCTGCCGCTGCTGATGTCGACCTACTACATCAACGAGATCAGCCTGGTGCTGATCTACGGCATCATCGGCGTCTCGATGATGGTGCTGGTGGGCTACACCGGCCTGGTGTCGCTGGGCCACGCCGCCTTCCTCGGCATCGGCGCCTATGCCCACGGCTATTTCATCAAGATCGGCATCCCCTGGATCCCGTCCGTCGTCCTGGCGGTGGCGATCACGACGGCCTGCGGCTTCATCGTCGGCCTGCCGGCGCTCAGGATGACCGGCATCTACCTGACGATCGCCACCCTGGCCTTCTCGCTGATCATCCAGGAGGTGTTCAACAACTGGCAGTCCGTGACCCAGGGCTTCAACGGCCTGCGGGTGGAGATGCCGGAAATCTTCGGCGTGACCTTCGGCAAGACGGCGTTCTACTACCTCTGCCTGTTCTTCCTCGTGGCGACGCTGTGGCTGACGCGCAACCTGCTGCGCTCACCCACCGGCCGCGCCTGGGTGGCGATCCGCGACAGCGAGATCGCCGCGCAGTCGATGGGTGTGCACCTGGCGATCTACAAGTCGTTCGCCTTCGCCTATTCCGCCGCCCTGATGGGCCTGGCGGGCGCGCTGTTCGCCCACAAGATCTCCTACCTCGCGCCCGACGTCTTCAACATCCTGCTGTCGATCAACTTCCTGCTGCTGGTGATCGTCGGCGGCCTGGGCTCGCTGCACGGCACGGTCTTCGGCGCGATCTTCGTCGTGCTGCTGCCGCCGGTGATCGCCATCCTGCGCGACGACATCCCCGCGACCTTCGCCGATGTCGCCGGCGCCACCGGGCTGTCGTGGATCGGCGCCATCGGCACGGCGCTGGGCGCCTTCCTCAGCAAGCCCGGCATCGAGGCCGGCATCCTCGGCCTGATCCTGGTGCTGGTGATCCTGCTCGAGCCGCTGGGCATGTATGGCCGCTGGGTAAAGATCCGCGTCTTCTTCTCGACCTTCCCCATGTACAAGCGCGCCACCTTCAAGCGGCAGAAGAGCTACATGAAGTCGGAGCGTCTGCGGTGAGCCTGTTCCAGGCCGACAACCTCTCGATCAACTTCGGCGGCATCAAGGCCGTCGACGGCGTGACCTTCGACGTCGCCAAGGGCGAGGTCTTCACCATCATCGGCCCCAACGGCGCCGGCAAGACGACGATCTTCAACCTGGTCAGCCGCATCTACGAGCCCAGCGGCGGCCGGCTGATCTTCGGCGGACGCGACATCACCCGGGTGCCGCCGCACAAGATCGCCGGGCTGGGCATCGCGCGCACCTTCCAGAACATCGAGCTGTTCGAGCACGCCACGCTCTTGCAGAACCTGCTGCTGGCGCGTCACGCGCACAAGAAGTCGGATTTCTTCTCGGAGCTCCTCTTCCTGCCCTCGGTGCGGCGCATGGAGCTGGAGCATCGCGAGGCGGTCGAGAAGGTCATCGACTTCCTCGACCTGCAGCAATACCGCGACAGCTTCATCGTCAACCTGCCCTACGGCGTGCGCAAGGTGACCGAGCTGGCGCGCGCGCTGTGCACCGATCCCAAGCTGCTGCTGCTCGACGAGCCCTCCTCCGGCCTGAACGTCGAGGAGACCGAGGACATGGCGTTCTGGATCCAGGACATCAAGAACCTGCTCGGCGTCACCGTGCTGATGGTCGAGCACGACATGAAGCTGGTCTCGGCGGTGTCGGACCGCGTGATGGCGCTGAACTACGGCCGGCCGATCGCCACCGGCACGCCGTCGGAGGTGCAGGGCCATCCCGACGTCGTGCGCGCCTATCTCGGAGGCTGAGCCATGGCCGAGATCCAGCTCAAGGTCAGCAACATCGAGACCTACTACGGTCCGATCATGGCGATCCGCGGCGTGTCCTTCGAGGTGCGCCAGGGCGACATCGTCACCATCCTGGGCGCCAACGGCGCCGGCAAGACCACGGTGCTGAAGACCGTCAGCGGCGTCATGGATCCGCAGAAGGGCACGGTGGTCTTCGAAGGCAACGAGATCCAGACCATGGATCCCGACAAGGTCATGCGCCTGGGCATGAGCCACGTGCCGGAGGGCCGCGAGGTCTTCCCCTTCCTCAGCGTGCGCGAGAATTTGCGCATGGGTGCGTACACGCGGCGCGATGCCGACGAGGTCGCCCAGGACCTCGAGACGGTGTTCGGCTACTTCCCGGTGCTGAAGGAACGCGCCGACCAGCGCGCCGGCTCGCTGTCGGGCGGCGAGCAGCAGATGCTGGCGATCAGCCGCGCGCTGATGGCGCGTCCGCGCATGATGCTGCTCGACGAGCCGTCGCTGGGCCTGTCGCCCAAGCTGGTGAAGGAGATCTTCGACATCATCGTGCGCATCAACAAGGAGCGCGGCGTCACCATCCTGCTGGTCGAGCAGAACGCCAACATGGCCCTGCAGGTCGCCGATTACGGCTACGTGCTGGAGGTCGGCCGCATCGTCATGGCCGACACCTGCGAGCGCCTGCTGCAGAAGGATGACATCAAGGAGTTCTATCTCGGCATCAAGGAGGAAGGCGCGCGCGGCCAGCGGCGCTGGAAGAAGCGCAAGACGTGGCGCTGAGGACCGGGATGCGCTAGGTAGGACGGAACGAAAAGGGGCCGATCAGGGAGGGCCATCGGAGATGAACGCGGATGTCCACGCGGGCTCGATCGGCAGGATCGAGATCGAGGGCTGCGACACCATCCCCAAGCTGTTCTGGCACCAGGTGCGCGCACGCGACACCAGGACGGCCTTCCGCGAGAAGACCTTGGGCATCTGGCGCTCGACCAGCTGGCGCGACTACGGCGAGCGGGCGCGTGCGGTCGGCATGGGCCTGGTCAGCCTCGGCTTGCAACCGGGCGACGTCGTGTCGATCCTGGCCGAGACGATTCCCGAATGGCTCTACGCCGACATGGGCACCCTGGGCGCCGGCGGCGTCTCCAACGGCATCTATCCGACCGACGCGGCCAAGCAGGTCGAGTACATCCTCAACGACAGCCGCTCGCGCTTCCTGTTCGTCGAGGACGAGGAGCAGCTCGACAAGTTCCTCGAGATCCGCGCGCGCACCCCTGACGTGGTGAAGGCCTTCATCTTCGACATGGAGGGCCTGAGCACATTCAGCGATCCGCAGATGATGCCGTTCGACGAGCTGGTGAAGCTCGGCCAGGCGTATGACAAGGCGCACCCCGGCAAGTGGGAGGAACTGGTTGCCGCCTCGCGCGCCGAGCAGCTGGCGATCCTGGTCTACACCTCGGGCACCACCGGCCCGCCCAAGGGCGCGATGCTGTCGCACCGCAACGTGATCTTCCAGCTCAGCAACGCCGACGCCTTCATCCCGATGCGCGAGAACGAGGAGCAGCTGGCCTTCCTGCCGCTCTGCCATGTCGCGGAGCGCACCTTCACCGCCTTCCTGCCGCTGCGCTCCGGCGCCATCGCCAATTTCGCCGAAAGCGTCGAGACCGTGCCCGACAACGTGCGCGAGGTGGCGCCGACCACCTTCTTCGCCGTGCCGCGCATCTGGGAGCGTTTCTACACCGGCATCGCGCTGCGCATGAAGGAGGCGACCTGGATCGGCCGCACCGCCTATCGCTGGGCGCTCGGCGTCGGCACGAAGGTCGCCGAGGCGAAGCTCGAAGGGCAGGCTCCGTCGCCCTGGCTGAAGCTGCAATACCTCGTCGCCGATTACTGCGTGCTCGACAACATCAAGCGCGCCATCGGCATGCATCGCGTGCGCTTCGCCGGAACCGGCGCCGCGCCGATCGCCCCTGATCTGATCCGCTGGTACCGCGCGCTGGGCATCGACATGCGCGAGGTTTACGGCCAGACCGAGAATTGCGGCCTCGCCACCGGCATGCCCGACCGCATCAAGCTCGGCACCGTCGGCGTCTGCGCGCCGCACACCGAGCTCAAGCTCTCGCCCGAGGGCGAGATCCTGCTGCGCGGGCCGCACATCTTCATGGGCTACCTGAACCAGCCCGAGAAGACCGCCGAGACCCTGCGCGACGGCTGGCTGCACACCGGCGACGTCGGCACCATCGACAACGAGGGCTATGTCCGCATCACCGACCGGATGAAGGACATCATCATCACCGCCGGCGGCAAGAACATCACGCCCTCGGAGATCGAGAACCAGCTCAAGTTCTCGCCCTACATCTCCGACGCCGTGGTGATCGGCGACAAGCGCAAGTTCCTGAGCTGCCTGGTGATGATCGACTACGACAGCGTGTCCAAGCACGCCCAGGACAGCAACGTGCCGTTCACCGACTTCGCCTCGCTGTGCCGCGCGCGCGAGGTGCAGGACCTGATCTGGTCGGAGATCGAGCGGGTCAATGCCGGGTTCGCGCGGGTCGAGACGATCAAGAAGTTCCGGCTGATCGAGCACCAGCTCACCGCCGAGGACGACGAGGTCACCCCGACCATGAAGCTCAAGCGCAAGTTCGTGAACGAGAAGTACAGGGGACTGATCGACAGCATGTACGCGGAAGCCGCGTAGGTTCCCGCCCGCAGGGGCTGTGTCATCAACGGGAGGAATGAAAAGATGCGTCAGAAACTGGCAATGGCGGCGGTCGCAGTGCTCAGCGCTGCGATCGCGACGGGCGCCGCCGCGCAGACGCGCGGCGTGACCAAGACCGAGATCACGCTGGGCATGCACACCGATCTCAGCGGCGTGGCCGCGACCTATGGTGTGTCGTCGGCGAACGCCGTGCGCATGCGCTTCGAGGAGATCAACGACGCCGGCGGCATCAACGGCCGCAAGGTCAAGGTGATCGTCGAGGACCAGGCCTACCAGGTGCCCAAGGCGGTGCAGGCCTGCAACAAGCTGATCAACCGCGACAACGTCTTCGCCTTCGTGGCGCCGCTCGGCACGCCGATGAACAACGCCTGCTTCAAGGACCAGTTCGCCGCGCACGTGCCGAACCTGTTCCCGCTGTCGGCGGCGCGCTCGATGTACGAGCCGTTCGAGCGCCTGAAGTTCTACGGCGCGGCGTCCTACGTCGACCAGATCCGCTCGGGCATCGAGTACTTCGTCAAGACGAAGGGCAAGAAGGCCGTCTGCGTGATGTACCAGGACACCGATTTCGGCAAGGAGATCCTGGAGGGCGCCGAGCTGCAGACCAAGAAGCTCGGCATCAAGGTCGTCGAGACCGCCGCGCACAAGCCCACCGACCAGGACTTCACCGCGTCGCTCACCAAGCTCAAGGCGGCCGGCTGCGACCTGATCGCCATGGGGACCATCGTGCGTGACACGATCATCCCCTACAACGCGGCGCGCAAGATGGGCTGGACCGATGTCGACTTCCTCGGCTCGGCCGCGACCTACGACCTCGTGGTCGGCGCGGCGCAGGGCATGGACGGCTTCTACGGCATGGGGCTCACCGAGATGCCCTACGCCGACAGCCACGTCGAGTCGGTGAAGAAGTTCGTGGCCGACTACAAGAAGAAGTTCAACGTCGATCCCAACATCGGCTCGGTCTACGGCTATGTCGCCGCCGACCTCACCGCCACCGGCCTGAAGAACGCCGGCCCCGATCTGACGGTCGACAGCTTCGTCAAGGGCATGGAAGCGATCAAGGGCTACAAGGACATCTTCAACGGCCCCGAGGTCAGCTTCAGCGACAAGGTCCGCCAGGGCGCCAACTCGTCCTTCCTCGCCGTGGTCAAGGGCGGCCGCTGGACGCGCGTGACCGAGCCGCTCGGCTTCTGATCGGCGGTTCCATCAAGCGAGAGGCCCGGGCATGTCCCGGGCCTTTTCTTTTCCCTGCGCCCGGCCGCGCCGCTAATCTCCGCGCAACCACACGGAGGGGACGACATGGCAGGTCGTGTCGCAGGCAAGGTCGCGCTCATCACCGGCGGCGCGTCGGGACTGGGTCTGGCGACGGCCAGGCTGCTGTCGGGCGAGGGCGCCAAGGTGGTGATCACCGACGTGCAGAAGGACAAGGGACCGAAGGCGGCGGCCGAGATCGGCAACGACGCGGTGTTCCTCGAGCACGACGTCACCAGCGAGGCGCGCTGGAAGGAGGTCGTCGACGAGACGATCAAGCGGTTCGGCAAGCTCAACGTGCTGGTGAACTCCGCCGGCATCGCCTGGCCCGACGGCTCGATCGAGACCGTCAGCCTCGCCGACTTCAAGCGCATGATGAGCGTGAATTGCGAGGGCACCTTCCTCGGCTGCCAGAACGCGATCCGTGTCATGAAGGGCAACGGCCAGCCCTGCTCGATCGTCAACATCTCCTCGGTCGCCGGCCTGGTGAGCGGCTGGCAGATGGCCGCCTACTCGCCGTCCAAGGGCGCGGTGCGGCTGCTGACCAAGAGCGTGGCGCTGCACTGCGCGCGCGCCGGCTACGACATCCGCTGCAATTCGGTGCACCCCGCCTTCATCGACACGCCGATGGTCCAGCAGGGCCTCGCCGAGGACAAGGATCCGGAGAAGGCGCGCAAGCGGCTCCTGCGCATGGTGCCGATGGGCAAGATCGGCGAGCCCAACGACATCGGCTACATGATCCTCTATCTCGCGTCCGACGAATCGAAGTTCACGACGGGCGCCGAGATGGTGGTCGACGGCGGCTGCACGGCGATGTGAGGCAGAAGATGGCGGATCTCGACAACCTCGTCGCCATCGTCACCGGCGGCGCCTCGGGCATCGGCGCGGCAACCTGCCGGCTGCTGGCGCGCGAAGGCGCCATCGTGGTGGTGGCCGACGTGCAGGACGACCTCGGCGAAAAGGTCGCGAAGGACATCGGCGGCATGGCGGTCTTCCGCCATCTCGACGTCGCCAGCGAGGCCGACTGGCAGCGCGTCATCGACGACACGCTGCGGCGCTGCGGCCGCCTCGACATCCTGGTCAACAACGCCGGCATTTCCGGCGGCATGGGCAGCATCGAGACCACGACGGTCGAGAACTGGGAGCGCGTGCACGCGATCAACCTCGACGGCGTGTTCCTGGGCTGCAAGTACGGCATCGGCGCGATGAAGCGCACCGGGACGGCCAAGCCGGCCTCGAAGGGCGCGATCGTCAACATCTCCTCGATCGCCGGCATCGTCGGCGCTGCCGGTCCCTGCGCCTACACCGCCAGCAAGGGCGCGGTGCGGCTGCTGACCAAGAGCGTGGCCCAGCACTGCGCCGAGAAGGGCTACGCCATCCGCTGCAATTCCGTGCACCCCGGCGGCATCGACACGCCGATCTTCAATCCGCTGTGGCAGATGATGGGCCACGAACAGGGCAAGGCCTTCATCGGCGGACGCCATCCGATCGGCCACATGGGCGAGCCCGAAGACATCGCCGAGGCGGTGCTCTACCTCGCCTCCGACCGCGCGCGCTTCGTCACCGGCTCGGAGCTGGTGGCCGATGGCGGCATCACCTCAGGCATCCAGAGGAAGGCGCTCAATGCCCCGCGTTGACAACAAGACGGTGATCGTCACCGGCGGCGCCTCGGGCATCGGCGCCGAGACCGCGCGGCTGGTCGTGCGCGAGGGCGGCAAGGCGGTGATCGCCGACCTCAACGAGGCCGCCGGCAAGGCGCTGGCCGCCGAGCTCGGCGATGCCGCCCTCTTCTTCCGCCTCGACACGACGGTCGAGAGCGATTGGGAGGCCTGCGTTGCCGCCACCCTGAAGCGCTTCGGCGGCCTGCACGGCGTGGTCAATGCCGCGGGCGTCGGCGTCGGCGGCGATGTCGAGGAGGTCTCGCTCGAGGATTTCCGCCGCGTCTACCGCATCAA
>CAYNOF010000790.1:0-2678 GCA_964398335.1 uncultured Rhizobiaceae bacterium | reverse complement strand
GCCGTGGCGTCGATGGGCCAGCGCTACCGCAGCGCACACTGCCAGCGCATGCAGAAGCTGAAAGTGCACCGCGATGTCGACCAGCTCGACGGCGCGACGACCATGGCTGGCCTCGAGACCATGCGCGGCCCACGCCCCCATCGCCACCGCGGACGCACCCAGCACACCGGCCCAAATAACAGGCGTCGAATCGCTTTTCCGATTGAACACCCCCTCGACTTTGAGATCGTTTCTGTTCATTCTTTCGACCTGTCCGCGTCGTGCCGCATCCGGGAGAGGGATCAGCCCGCGGACTGTTACAGCATCGCAACGCCGATGCGCTACGTAATCGCCAGTGCGCCTCGCGCCGGGGGGATTTGACCTATGGCCGTTGATCTCAAGTCGCTCGTCTCCAAGCTCAATGATCCCTGCCGCAAAGCCCTCGAAGCGGCCGCCGGTCTGACGATGTCGCGGACCAACTACAATGTCGAGATCGAGCACTGGCTGCTCAAGATCCTCGACGTGCCGGACAACGACATCGCCAAGATCATGGGCAAGTACGAGGCCGATGTCGGTCGGCTCAGCGCCGATCTCAATCGCGCCATCGACCGCTTCAAGACCGGCAATGGCCGTCCGCCGGCGCTCGCGCCGCAGATCGTCAAGCTGGCCAGCGAGGCGTATCTCTTCGCCTCGGTCAACAAGTCGTCACCGCAGGTTCGCTCGGGCCACATCCTCGTGGCCATGCTGAACGACGAGACCATGGCGATCGCCGCGCGCAACGCGTCGAGCCAGTTCGCCAAGATTCCCGTCGAAGCGCTGGCGCGCGATTTCGATGCGGCGACCGAAGGCTCCTCGGAGGCCAAGGCGGCCGAAGTGGCGCAGGACGTGCAGTCCGGCGCGGCGTCGGGCGGCCAGCGGCCGGCCGGCGCCAAGACCGGCGCGCTCGATCTCTACACCACCGACCTGACGGCGCGCGCCAAGAGCGGCAAGCTCGATCCGGTGCTGGGCCGCGACAACGAGATCCGGCAGTGCATCGACATCCTGCTGCGCCGCCGCCAGAACAACCCGATCCTCACCGGCGTGGCCGGCGTCGGCAAGTCCTCGGTGGTCGAGGGCCTGGCGCTGAAGATCGCCGAGGTCGACGTGCCGGATAAGCTGAAGAACTGCGCCATCCGCGTCCTCGACCTCGGCCTCTTGCAGGCCGGCGCGGGCATGAAGGGCGAGTTCGAGAACCGGCTGAACAGCGTGCTGCAGGACGTCAAGGCCTCGCCGCAGCCGATCATCATGTTCATCGACGAAGCCCACATGATGATCGGCGCCGGTGGCGCGGCCGGCCAGGGCGACGCCGCCAACCTGCTGAAGCCGGCGCTGGCGCGCGGCGAGCTGCGCACCATCGCGGCCACGACCTGGGCCGAGTACAAGAAGTACTTCGAGCGCGATCCCGCGCTGACGCGGCGCTTCCAGGTGGTCAAGGTCGAGGAGCCGGACGAGAAGGCCGGCGTCGACATGCTGCGCGGCATCGCCAATGTCATGGAGAAGCACCACCAGGTGCGCGTGCTCGACGAGGCGGTGCAGGAAGCGGTGCGCCTGTCGAACCGCTACATCGCCGGCCGGCAATTGCCCGACAAGGCGATCTCGGTGCTCGACACGGCCTGCGCGCGCGTCGCCATGGGTCTCGCCTCGACGCCGCCGGCGGTCGAGGATCTGCGCCGCCGCATCGGCCTGCTCGACAATTTGATCAACATCCAGAAGCGCGAGCAGCAGGCCGGCACCGACCACGCCGAGGAGATCGCCGAGGGCGAGGTGCTGCTGGCCAAGCTCAAGGAAGAGCTGGTGGCGCTCGAGGAGCGCTGGAAGGCCGAGAAGGTGCTGGTCGACGAGGTCACCAAGCTGCGCGGCGAGCTCGAGGGCGAAGCCAATGAAGCCGATCGTCCGGCCAAGAAGGCGGCGCTCGACGAGAAGTGGGCCGAGCTGAAGAAGCTGCAGGGCGAGACGCCGCTGGTGCTGCCGCTGGTCGATGCGCAGGCCGCGGCCGCGATCGTCGGCGACTGGACCGGCATTCCGGTCGGCCGCATGCTGGGCGACCAGATCCGCACCGTGCTGAACCTGAAGGACAAGATGGCCGAGCGCGTCATCGGCCAGGATCACGCGCTGGAGATCATCGCCAAGGGCATGCGCACGGCGCGCGCGCGCATGCAGGATCCGCGCAAGCCGCTGGGCGTCTTCATGCTCGCCGGCACCTCGGGCACCGGCAAGACCGAGACCGCGCTGACGCTCGCCGAGGAGATGTACGGCGGCGACCACGCGCTCACGATCATCAACATGTCGGAGTTCAAGGAAGAGCACAAAGTCTCGATGCTCGTCGGCTCGCCGCCGGGCTATGTCGGCTACGGCGAAGGTGGTGTGCTCACTGAAGCGGTGCGCCGTCACCCCTATTCAGTGATCCTGCTCGACGAGGTCGAGAAAGCGCACCCCGGTGTTCAGGACGTGTTCTACCAGGTGTTCGATAAGGGCATGCTGCGCGACGGCGAAGGCCGCGACATCGACTTCAAGAACACCGTCATCATCCTGACGTCGAACGCCGGAACCGATCTGATCGCCAAGCTCTGCGCCGATCCGGACACCCGGCCGAACCCGGAGGCGCTCGCGAGCTCCCTGCATCCGGAACTCCTGAAGACCTTCAAGCCAGCCTTCATCGG
>CAYNOF010000789.1:0-2152 GCA_964398335.1 uncultured Rhizobiaceae bacterium | reverse complement strand
CATGGCGCCGCTGAGCTTGATGCACTCCGCCTGGACGCCGCGCGCCGCGAAGTGCCGCTGGGTCACCTCGGGGTACTTGGTGGCGATGCGGATATGGCTCCACCTCCTGGGATCGTCCGAGCCGGCCATCTCCGCCGGCTCGGCCACCGCCAGCCGGCACTTGCCGATGCCGAGATCGACCGGGGCGTAGATCTCCGGGAAGTCGAACTCCATCATCACGTCGGAGCCGCAGATGCCCAAGTGGGCAGCGCCGAAGGCGACGAAGGTCGCGACATCGAAGCTGCGCACCCGGATGACATCGAGATCGTCGATGTTGGTGGTGAAGCGCAGCAGGCGCGACTCGGGGTCGTCGAAGGCGGGCTCGGGATGGATGCCAGCTTCCCGCAGCAACGGAGCCGCCTCGCCGAGGATACGTCCCTTCGGCAAGGCCAGGATCAGCTTGTCGTTGGCGGGGGCGGCGATGCCCCCGGTCTGCATGGTCACTTCAGGCACTCCTGAGCGGGCAGGCGGTTTCGCACATGCGAAGGGAACCGACAAGGGCAGGCGCCCGCCGCCCCTCCGGCTACCCTTCTCTATCGTTCTCTATGGTCCACGCGGCTTGCCCGGCCCATAGACGTCGAGCTGCGGAGAAACAGAGCAGAAACAGGAGGTTACCTGCCCAGATCCGCCGCGCACCGGCATGATCGCACAGCGCGGCCATAGCAGCCATTTCCGCCCCTACGAGCGTCAGGATGGCGTGTCGGCCAGCGGATGATCGGGCCGGAATCGGGTAGGCCACGGTTCGCCGACATCCTCGAGGTGGCACAGCAGCCGAGCCGCCTCCAGCCGGATCATCCGGCCGTCGGCGAAGCGCAGGCGGACGATGACGCCGCCCTCCTCCGCCGCCTCGGTCTCGATCGCCAGCAGGCCGAGGATGCGGTCGGGCTCGCCGAGCGGCATGTCGGCGTGGCGTACGGCGCCGACCTCGGCAAAGCCCAGGATGCTGTGGCAGCGCGACCAGGTGCCGCCGGCATCCGGCGCGACCTCCCAGCGGAAGCGATTGGCGACCAGGGCGAATTGCTTCTCCCCGGGCATCCAGGCGATATCGCGCACCGCCACCAGCGCGTCCTGCAGCGCGGCGGAGATCACCTGCAGGTCCTCGGCGTCGAGCGCCTTGAGCTTCAGCCGGCTCACTTCAGGCGCTCGATGTCGGCGCCGCAGGCGGCGAGCTTCTCCTCGAGCCGCTCGTAGCCGCGGTCGAGGTGGTAGACGCGATGCAGCACCGTGTCGCCGGTGGCCGACAGCGCGGCGATGGCCAGCGACACCGAGGCGCGCAGGTCGGTGGCCATCACCTCCGCGCCGCGCAGCTTGCCGACGCCGCGCACCATCGCCGAGGCGCCGTGGATGTTGATGTTGGCGCCCATGCGCGCCAGCTCAGGCACGTGCATGAAGCGGTTCTCGAAGATCGTCTCGGTGATCATCGAGGCGCCTTCGCTGCGCGTCATCAGCGCCATGAACTGGGCCTGCAGATCGGTGGGGAAGCCGGGATAGGGTTCGGTCATCACGTCGACGCCATGCAGCGCCCCGTTGCAACGCGCCACCCGGAAGCCGGTTGCCGTCGGCGTGAACTCGATGCCGGCCTCGCGCAGCTTGTCGACCGCGCTGTCGAGCAAGTCGATGCGGCCGTTGACCAGCTCGACGTCGCCCGCGGTCACCGCCACGGCCATGGCATAGGTGCCGGTCTCGATGCGGTCGGGGATCACCGTGTGCTGGGCGGCGTGCAGGCGCTCGACGCCCTCGATGTGCAGGGTTTCGGTGCCGATGCCGGTGATCCTGGCCCCCATCGCCACCAGGCATTCGGCGAGGTCGGTGATCTCGGGCTCGCGCGCGGCGTTGACGAGAACGGTCTCGCCCTCGGCCAGGGTCGCGGCCATCAAAAGGTTCTCGGTGGCGCCGACCGAGACCTTCGGGAAGGTGACCTCGGCGCCGGTCAGGCCCTTGGGCGCGCCGGCGACGACATAGCCGTCTTTGAGCTCGATCTCGGCGCCGCAGGCCGAAAGCTTCTGCGTCAGCTTCTCGTAGCCCCGGTCGAGATGATAGACGCGGTTCAGCACCGTGTCGCCCTCGGCGGCGAGCCCCGCCAGAACGAGGCTGACGCTGGCTCGGAGATCGG
>CAYNOF010000788.1:0-2482 GCA_964398335.1 uncultured Rhizobiaceae bacterium | reverse complement strand
CTTGCCGAACGACCGGCTGCTGTGCCACGACTCAAAAATCGTCATGGCCAGCCCGGCACAGAGCGAAGAAGTAAAAAAGAACACGGGCTCGAGCGGCGAGTACCACAGGGGATAAAGCTTCTCCGGCACAATCAAATACAGGCTGCCCAGAGAAGATTGGTGGAGGGTGGAAAGAATGACTCCGGCAATGACGATGGGAATCATGGCGGCATGCAGCCAACGTTGCGGCCGCTCCCAGCCTAACCGCTCAAAGACCGCCGGCACAAACTCCAGAAACAGCACGGTGGTGTAGAGCATCACGCACCAGGCGATTTCAAACATGACCGAATGCGGGTTCCACATCACCACCGGGTGCCAGACCCGGTAAGGCCGTCCCAGATCAATGATCAGGGAGGAAATAAACATGGAATAGCCCAGGAAGGCGGTGAGCACCATGGGCCGTAAAATGGGGCGGTAGCGGGCAATGTTGAAGATGTATACCACCGCCGCCAATGTGAACCCGCCCCCGGCCAAAGCGACCGCAAACAGTTTGAAGCCCACCCAGAGCCCCCAAGGGAAGGCGTCGGTCAGGGCCGTGGAGGCCCCCAGCCCGCGTATAAAACGAAACATGAGTGCATAAAAACCGAGCGGGAACAAAATCCAAAGCAAGACTTTCCATATTGTGGTTCTTGATTTTGGCATAGCGCTTTCGCTACTCCTCTTCCCGGTCCTCGCCGTTCTTGGGTCCCTCCGCCATGGCCACTGCGGAGCGACGATTCGTGATCCACCAGATGCCGCCCAACAAGACCGTGCCCACCGTCACCAGATCAGGGATATGCGATAGGGCGCGATAGGTAAGCATGGGCATAGGCTCCGCGCCAAAGGCGGGATACCCCCACTCCTCAAACGGCACGGAAGAAAGCAACAGCACTGCCGTCCCGCCTACCTCATTCAGACCGTAGATGCGGTTGACGTAGTTCCCCGGGTTTTCACGCAGCCGCTTCTTGGCTTCGGCGATCAGATCTTCGCGTTCGCCGGAAATGGTCGCCCCGGTGGGACAGACTTCCGCACATGCGGTGGGCCGTCCTGCCTGGACGCGCTGGGGACACATGGTGCACTTGCGCACCTTGGGCAGTGCTTTCCCCCATTCGTACTTGGGCACGTTGAAGGGGCAGGCCAGCATGCAATAGCGGCAGCCCATGCAACGATCGGCTTCATAGATAACGGGACCAGCTGCGGTTTTGCGCAAGGCCCCTACGGGACAAACGGAGGCGCAACTGGGATCTTCGCAGTTCATGCACAGGCGGCGCATGAACTTGTCGTTCTTGGTGAGGACTACGGTGTATTTGTGGTCGGATTGAACGGCCTCCGCAGCCGTACTTTCATCGTAGCGAAGGCCATTCTCTTCTGCGCATGCCTGCTCACATTGCTTGCAACCGATACACAATGTGGCGTCATACAACAGCCCCCTGCTCATGGGGTGCTCCTCTCTCAATCTACTTCTGGATGGTACGGATGTAAGCCACGAGCGTGGTCACCTGCTCCGGGCTGAGCCCCTTCTTAGCGAACGCATGGGTAGGCTTCTGCTCCTTGCCGCCATTGGCGATAGCATCGGTCAACTCCGCGTCGGTAAGTTTCTTGGCTTCAGGGGAAATCAGGCTGGGGGCCTTGATGGCGGGTTTGCCGGCGCCATCCGGTCCGTGACAAGCAGCACATTTGGTTTTATATAAAGCCGCACCGTCCTCGGCCCAGGATAGATTCGGCACCATTAGAAAGAGGGCCAAGGCTACGGCAAAGATAACAAGGATAAGCTTCTTGCTGTTCATCGAGTTGTCCCTTTCTCCATTCGCACTGCAACACAAATCAGCAGTTACGAAATGAACCATTGTCATTTTCCACAACTGGGGTCGATCTGGATGTGACTTCAATCACCCAGTCGTGTGTTTCTGTTAACCCGCGGATTCTGGGCAACTCTATGACCCACAAAGCCGTAACTCAGTGGTCGGTAGAGGATCTTAGCTGTTGCACTTCTCATCGGCGGCGTTGCGAAACTCTGCACTGAAATCCACCGCTGCAAGCGCAAGATTTCCCGCCAAATGCCAGCCATTCGCGCCCTGCCATGTATTTCCCCGACCTGAGGCGTGGCGATTCGCAACAATCGTGTTGCAGAACACCGTCGCCCAGCACCGCCCGCACGGTTCCAGCCTTCTTCCCTAATGCTTTGCATTCCAGACACATGCGGCCGTGAAGCGGGCGCTTCTCCAGCCAGCCTCGCGTTTGGCCCGCCGCATGCATTTAGCAAAGTGCAAGTTGAAATTCACAAAGTGGCTTTGCCGAGGTGCTTTATGACAGTCATCCTGATGCTCATCATGTTCTCAATCTTCTTAGGTGTGGATTATGTGTTGCGTCGCAAACATGCCGTCCCGCTGGCGGTCGTGGCCGCAGAAGCTCCTGCAGCGCGGCTGGTTCCCGCGGTGGTCGCGGGATTCCAGGTGCCCGAGAA
>CAYNOF010000787.1:0-2268 GCA_964398335.1 uncultured Rhizobiaceae bacterium | reverse complement strand
CTTCATTCAGCGGGTGCAAAAAGTTTCTTGATGTGAATACAGATCCTAATAATCTTACTGCATCAAAAGCGCAGTACCTCATTACAGGGGCACTCAACAACACGGCAAGAAACCAAGTCACCAGCAGCATTCATGTAGTCGTCGGAGGATGGAGCGGACTTTACGGCCATAGCACCAGCTACACAGGAGGTGGAAATGAAAAGACGTACGTTGTAACGAACAATGACTTCGACTGGTGGTCAGGCGTATATGATAACATTTATGATTTTCAGAAAGTAATTGAAAGAGCCGATGCTGATGGTGTAGGTTTTTGGAAAGACCCGGCAATGGTCATGGAATGTTATAACTATGCCCGCCTAGTGGATACATATGGTGATATTCCGTTTACTGATGCAGTTCATGATGTTGCCAACCTTTCACCCAAATACACAAATGCCAAAGATGTATATGATTCACTGATTGTGCGGTTGGATCAGGCAATGGCCAATATGCAGAATGCCACATGGCCGGCAATGGGTACGCTAGAGGCAAAACAGGATATCTATTTTGGTTTAAATAAAACTGATTGGATTCATTTTGCCAATACGCTGAAACTACGCTTGTTATTGCATCAGGATTTTATGGGGGACAGGGATGCTTACATTGTAAGCAACATACAATCAACTGCTGCTTTTGGATATCTTGATAAAAATGTTCTTTGCCAACCAGGATACGCTGTTTCAAGTGGTAAGTTGAATCCTTACTATTCTACATATGGCTATAATGAGTCTAACACTGTGCAGGGGAATCATCAATACCGGAAGATGAATAAGGTGATTATTCAGTGGTTGAAAAGTACAAATGATGACTACAGGTTGCAGGGACTTGCATGGCCCGACGGTGCACAAGTAACAGCACCTCTACCAACCTGGCCTTCAACGGCTTCCTCTTACAGCTATGATGGAGTACCCTTTGGAGCAGGTTCCGGCGCTGCGACGGGAAATTCATCCGCAATGGGACCCTTCTACATCCAGAAAGGCGTAACTGGAAGCGCTACAGGTCCGTTGGTAGTTTTTACCCTGGCAGAATCCAAACTGCTTCAGGCAGAAGCTGTTCAAAAGTATCCTGCACTTTCCGCTTTAGGAGATCCAAAGACTTTATATGAAGCTGGCGTTCAGGCACATTTCCGCCTTGTACGTAACATGTGTTACACCGCAGGCGTAACAAATATTGCTAATAATGCAGCCAATGCTGAAGCTGATGCTGCTTTTGCTGCTTACATAGCACAGCCTATTGAGAATGTAAATTGGGATGCCAGTACAGATAAGCTAAGGGCTATCTTAGTTCAGAAATGGGTGGCTTTTACGCACATCAATGGTTTGGAAGCGTGGACCGACTATCGTAAATCGTCTGTTACTAAAGTCACGGGGCATACGTATTACAGTATTCCACTTGATCCGAGGTCGCAAACTGCTGCTTCGAGTACAGATGAGCCATTGCGGATGCTTTATCCTCAAATAGAATTCATCACCAATGGTAATAATGTTCCAAAAGGAATTGATCAGGTACAGTCAAGTCCTATTTTTTGGGATGCTAATAACTAAGAGATAGTGACGTTTTGATTGTAAATTTTTAAAAATAATTTTATGCGTTTAATACAGTTAATTTTTCTTTTTGTCGTAATGTCTGTATTTACAGCTTGCGTGAAATCAAAGAATGATTGGGCCGGATTGCGTACAGATTCTGGCAGTGTTGTTATTAGTATCCTCGAAGATGAGTATATTGATCAGGATAATCATGTAATTGGATTCGGATACGCTCCATTTGCAAATTTTGATTTTACAGGGCCCGATGAAGATGTAAAATTCTTCACTGTACACATTGCACAACCGCGATCAAAAAAACTAAATGGTACTTTAAAACTTTCTATTTCTGCATCAAATGGTTCGGGTGATCCTCTTCCTGCCGGGGCACTAACAATCCCAAGCACCGTAGATATACCTGCATTTGATGGAACGGAAAAGGATGTACCCATTTTGTTTCATGTTAACAAAACGAATCTTGATCCAGCTTCTTATTATTCTGTTGTATTTACCATCGATGATGCAGATCAGGGTGTTGTAAGTAGTAATGCAAAGCAGGTTGAAGTTTTCCTTTATCCTGGAAAATATTATGGCCGTTATATGGTTGAAACGACAGTCACAGATCCCCTTGGATTCTTACAAATAGAAAAGAATACAAAACCAGTATTGCTGGATGATCTTGCTTTTACATACGGAAGACCTGCAT
>CAYNOF010000786.1:0-3924 GCA_964398335.1 uncultured Rhizobiaceae bacterium | reverse complement strand
TTGGGCATGTTGATGGTCTTGGAGATCGCGCCGGTGATGAAAGGCTGCGCCGCGGCCATCATGCGGATGTGCGACTCGGCCGACAGCGAACGCGTGCCGTTGCGGCCGCAGGGCGTGGCGCAGTCGAATACCGGGAGATGCTCGGCCTTCAGGCCCGGCGCGCCTTCCAGGGTCATCGCGCCGCAGACATAGAGGTTCGCGGCCTCGATCTCCGTTTTGGAGAAGCCGAGCAGCGGCAGCAGGTCGAGCTTGGGATCGGCGAGCTTCGTTTCGTCCAGCCCCAGCCGCTCCAGGCAGAAGGCGTCGCCAAGATTCCAGCGGCTGAAGGCGAAGCGGATGTCGAAGGCGTCGGCGGCCGCCTTCTCCACCTTCGCCAACATCGTCTCGTCGAGGCCACGGGCGCGCAGGCTTTCTGGATTGATTGAGGGGGCGCCGGAGAGCGTGCCGTGGCCGACGGCGTAGGCGATGATCGACTTGATCGCGGCGTCGCTGTAGCCCAGACGCGTCAGCGCCGCCGGAACCGTCTGGTTGATGATGCGGAAATAGCCGCCGCCGGCGAGCTTCTTGAACTTCACCAAGGCGAAGTCCGGCTCGATGCCGGTGGTGTCACAATCCATCAGCAGGCCGATAGTGCCTGTTGGAGCGATCACCGAGACCTGCGCGTTGCGGAAGCCGTGCGCGCTGCCGAGTTCCAGCGCATCGTCCCAGGCGCGCGCGGCGGCATCGGCCAGCACGCGCTGCGGGCAGTTGGCGATGTCCAGCGGCACCGGCGCGATCGACAGGTCCTCGTAGCCGGCAGCCTCACCGCGCGCCGCGCGCCGATGGTTGCGGATCACCCGCAGCATCGCCTCGCGGTTGGTGCCGAAGCCGGGGAAGGGGCCCATCTCCGCCGACATCTCGGCCGAGGTGGCGTAGGCGACGCCGGTCATCAGCGCGGTGATCGCGGCGCAGGTGGCACGGCCCCTGGCGCTGTCGTAGCCCATGCCGCCGGCCATCAAGAGCGCACCGAGATTGGCGTAGCCCAGCCCCAGCGTGCGGTAGACGTAGGACAGCTCGGCGATGCGCTTCGACGGGTATTGCGCCATCATCACCGAGATCTCGAGCACGACGGTCCACAGCCGCGTGGCGTGCTCGAAACTGTCGATGTCGAAGCTGCCGTCGGGACGGCGGAAGCGCATCAGGTTGAGAGACGCCAGATTGCACGCCGTGTCGTCGAGGAACATGTACTCGGAGCACGGGTTCGAGGCGTTGATGCGGCCCGATTCGGGGCAGGTGTGCCACTGGTTGATGGTGGTGTCGAACTGCACGCCGGGATCGGCCGACATCCAGGCCGCCAGCGCCACGCGGTCCCACAGCTCGCGCGCCGGCAAGGTCTTGGACACGCCGCCATCGGTGCGGCGCTTCAGCTGCCACGGCGCGTCGCTGGCGACGGCCTCCAGGAAGGCGTCGGTGACGCGCACCGTGTTGTTGGCGTTCTGGCCCGACACCGTGGCGTAGGCTTCGGAGTCCCAGTCGGTGTCGAACTCGGGGAACTCGATGTGGCGATAGCCCTGGCGCGCGAACTGGATGACGCGCTGGATGTAGTTCTCGGGGATCTGCGACTTGCGCGCGGCGATGATCTCGCGCCGGAGCGTCGCGTTGCGCGCCGGATTGAACGCGTCGTCACCCTCGATATCCGCCGCGAAGCAGGCACGCAGCACGGCGTTGAGGTGCCGGTTGGCGAGCTTGGAGCCGGCGACGAGGGCCGCGACCTTGCGCTCCTCCGCCACCTTCCAGTCGATGAAGGCCTCGATGTCGGGGTGATCGACGTCGACCACGACCATCTTGGCCGCGCGCCGCGTCGTGCCGCCCGATTTGATCGCGCCCGCGGCGCGATCGCCGATGCGCAGGAAGCTCATCAGGCCAGACGACTTGCCGCCGCCCGACAGCTTCTCGCCTTCGCCGCGCAGCGCCGAGAAGTTGCTGCCGGTGCCCGAGCCGTACTTGAACAGGCGGGTCTCACGGACCCACAGGTCCATGATGCCGCCTTCGTTCACCAGATCGTCGGCGACGCTCTGGATGAAGCAGGCATGCGGCTGCGGCCGCTCGTAGGAGGACGGACTCTCCAGCGTCTCGCCGGTGCGATGGTCGGTATAGAAGTGTCCCTGCGCCGGACCGTCGATGCCGTAGGCCCAGTGCAGGCCGGTGTTGAACCACTGCGGCGAGTTGGGCGCGCACATCTGGCTCGCCAGCATGAAGCGCAGCTCGTCGTGGAAAGCGTGCGCGTCGGCCTCGCTGTCGAAGTAGCCGCCCTTCCACCCCCAGTAGGTCCAGGTGCCGGCGAGGCGATCGAAGACCTGGCGCGCTTCGCGCTCGCCGACGTAGCGCTGCTCCTGGGGCAGCGCCGCCAGCGCGCGCTCGTCGGCCACGCGCCGCCACAGGAAGGCCGGCACGTCGTCCTCGCGCACGTTCTTCAGCGCGGCGGGCACACCGGCGCGGCGGAAGTATTTCTGCGCGAGGATATCGCAGGCGACCTGAGACCAGTCGGCCGGCACATCGATGTCGCTGTGACGGAAGACGATCGAGCCGTCGGGGTTGCGGATCTCCGACGTCGCCGCACGGAAGGGCAGTCGCGCATAAGGCGACTCACCTTCTGTAGTATGGCGTCGTACGAAACGCATCGACCGCTTGTGGCCCCCGCAAACTGTCCCTCGATGTGCTGCGCCTCCAAACATCGCGATCGCACATATGGACGTCGTAGGATACTAGATTACAAAATCTTGAGAGCGCAACAATATTTTGTACACACGCGCATTCATGATACTACATGATGCAGCTGCGCAACACCACGGCGAGACGCTTCGTTCAGCGTCGATGACGACCATCACCACACATTGCGGGACGCGATGCGCGACGCTACAAGCGGCGCGACGCTGTCGTGTTTGGGCGGATCGGGGATAGTCGATGACGGTGGGCACACGTCTTTTCACGTGGCTGCGCGGCGAGCTCGTCGGCCAGGACGCGCAAGGCAATCGCTATTACCGCGAACGCAAAACCCCGCCTGGCCGTCGTCAGAAGCGCTGGGTGATCTATCGCGGCGAGGCCGAAGCCAGCCGCGTGCCGCCCGATTGGCATGGCTGGCTGCATCACACCGTTGCCGAGCCGCCGCCGCCGGGCGGGTTGCCGCACAAGCCCTGGGAGCAGGCGCATCGCGCCAATCCCAGCGGTACGGCGATGGCCTATCATCCCGCGGGCAGCGTCGCAGGGCTGGGCCGCCGCGCCAAGGCGACCGGCGACTACGAGGCATGGAAGCCGGACTGAGAGCGCCCGCGTTGCGTCCTCGTGCGGCCATCATTGTATAGTCACATGCGCTGAACGGTTCGGAGGGAACGCTTGGGACGCAATATCGTCGAGACGATCATCGGCGCCTTGGTCCTGTTGGTCGCCGGCATCTTCGTCGCCTACGCCTTCACCGCGACCGAGGCCTCGACGCCACGCGGTTATGAGATCGTCGCGCGCTTCGATCGCGCCGACGGGCTGAAGCGCGGCTCCGACGTCACGCTGTCGGGCATCAAGGTCGGCACGGTCACCAGCCTGGAGCTCGACAAGGAGTTCAACGCCGTCGTGCGCATGTCGATCAGGCGCGACGTGAAGCTGCCGGCCGATACCTTCGCGCGCATCGTCAGCGAATCGCTGCTGGGCGGCATGGTGATCCTGCTCGAGCCCGGCGGCAGCAATCAGTTCCTTGCCGACGGCAGCCGCATCAGCAAGACCCAGGGCTCGATCCTGCTGGCCGATCTGATCGCGCGCCTGATCTTCGGCGGCGTCGGCAACTCGCCGCCGCCCAGCGGGCCACCGTCGTCTCCTGCGCCGGCTCCGTCGCCGGGAGGCAAGCCGTGAGCAATGGCCGGTCTTCCGTCGCGCCGGTGTGGCTGCAGACCGACG
>CAYNOF010000785.1:0-4337 GCA_964398335.1 uncultured Rhizobiaceae bacterium | reverse complement strand
AGCGGCGGCCGCCGCGGCCGGTGTTCATCTCCTCGCCCGGCCAGTGGATCAGGTAGTAGCGGTGATAGGCCTCGACGGCGCGCTCGTGCAGGTATTTGGCGCCGACGTGGTGCGGGCCGAAGCGCTGCACGTCGAAGCTCCAGAGATCGAACTCCGAGGCGCCCTCGACGATCCATTGCGCGAGCTGCCTGCCCGCGCCGCCGGCGCCGGCGATCCCTGATGTGAAACCGCCGGCGACGAAGACGTTCTTCAGCTCCGGCGCCCTGCCGAGAATCGGCTCGCCGTCGGGCGTGATCGGGATCGGCCCGTTGATCAGCTGGCGGATGCCGAGATCGTTGAGCATCGGCAGCCGGCTGGTGGCCGGCGTGGCGATCGCCTCGAAGCGGTCGTAGTTGCCCTGGAACAGCTCGCGGCCGAAGTCGAACGGCACGCCGCGCTCGCCGAACGGGCGCGTGTTGGATTCCCAGCCGCCGATGGCGAAGCCGCCGACCTCGGGCTTGAGGTAGAAATTGTTGTCGGGATCGCGCAGGGACGTCAGCGTCTTGGGCAGGTCCGGCAGCTTCTCGGTCACCATGTACTGGTGCTCGACGGCGGCGACCGGCATGCGCACGCCCATCATCTTCGCGACGTCGCGCGCCCAGATGCCGGCGGCGTTGACCAGCGTGTCGCAGGCGATGGTGCCGTGGTCGGTGACGACCGCCGTGGCGCGGCCGTCCTTGACCACGATGTCGGTGACGCGCACCCCCTCGACGATCTTCACGCCACCCTGTCGCGCCAGTCGTGCCAGGCCCTGCGTCAGGCTGCTGGGATCGATGTAGCCATCGGACGGGACGAACGCCGCGCCCTCGACGCCTTCCGTCGAGATGTACGGAAAGATCTGCTTGGCCTCGCTGGCCGACATCAGGTGCAGCTCGAAGCCGAAGCTGCGCGCCGTCGTCGCCGTGCGCTTGATCTCGCTCCAGCGGTCTTTCGAGGAGGCGAGCCGCAGCGAGCCTACGGGATGCCAGTCGATGCCGTAGCCAAGCTGCTTCTCCATCGAGCCGTAGAGCTCGACGGATTGCTGCATCATGCGGGTGAGGTTGCGCTTGGACCTGAGCTGGCCGACGAGACCGGCGGCATGCCAGGTCGAGCCGTGGGTGATGCCGCTTTTCTCGACCACAAGGACATCGCGCTCGCCCATCTGCGCGAGGTGGTAGGCGATCGAGCAGCCGACCGCGCCGGCGCCGATGATGACGATGCGCGCCTGCGACGGGAGCTGTGCGCTCATTCCGCGGCCTGTGCCCTGGGCGTGCCCTGGCCGCTCATCTCGCCCAGGTACCAGTCGACGAAATGCTGCACGTTGGCTTCCTGCGTGCGCGAGTAGGGGCCCGGCACGTAGCGCGGCGAGGTCACGCCCTGCTGGTTGGCCTCGCAGATGAACCAGTCCTGCTCCGAGGTGCGCTCCCAGAACGGCGTCAGCTTCGCCGGGTCGTAGTCGCGGCCCTCGACGGCGTCCTTGTGGACGAACCACCAGACCACGATCTCGCAGGTCGTGGCGTCGACCGGCGTGATGCGCGTGGCGACCGCGTGGTCGTCGCTGGCGTGCTGCCAGAAATTGGGGAACACCGTGGTGCGCAAGGTGCCGTCGCTCCAGGTGTTCCTGTCCCTGAAATGGCCCATGAGAGGCGCCACCGGCGTGCCGTCGAGGCTCTGGGTCTTCCAGCCCTCCATCAGCGGCGTGCGATGGGCGCGCCAGAAGGCGCCGGTCATGTTGGAGAAGGCGTCGCCGGTGTCGATGCCCAGGGCGCGGAAGCGGGCATTGGCCGCCTCGGTCTGGCGCACCACGTCCTCGGCCAGCCCGGGCATGATTCGTGCAACGTCGTAGGTGCCCTTGATGTACTCGGGATGGGCGACGGTGCAGTGGTAGCACTCGCGATTGTTCTCGAAGACCAGCTTCCAGTTGGCCTTCACCGTGTAGCGGCGCTCGACCGCGACCTTGGCGTCGTACAGCCCCTGGTGCCTCAGGCGGCTGGCGAGGTCCTCGTGCGCGCGGTCGAAGAGCACCGGATCGTCGGAGAGGTTGATCCACAGGATGCCCGCGGTATCGCGCAGGCGCACCGGGTGCAGGCCGAGCGTCGATTCGGCGACGCCGAACTCGGCCAGGGTGCGGGTCGTCAGCCGGCCTTCGAGGTCGTAGGCCCAGCCGTGATAGGGGCAGCGGAAGCCGCGCGAATTGCCGGTCTCGGCGTTGCAGAAGCGCGCGCCGCGGTGGCGGCAAGTATTGTGGAAGGCGCGGACCTGGCCGTCGCGGCCCCGCACGACGACGATCGACGCCAGGCCGATCTTCCACGTCATCCAGTCGCCGGCGTTGGGCAGCATGCAGGCGTGGCCGGCATAGAGCCAATAGCGCGACCAGATGCGGTCCATGTCGGCCTGGAAGACCTCGGCGTCGATATAGAAATCGCGCGGCAGCGGCCCGCCATGGCGGTAGGCCGCGATCAGCCCGGCGATCCGCTCCGGATCGAAGCGGTATCCGCTGGGGCAGGCGGTAGGCATCGGAATTCGTCCTCGCGCGGTGTCTTCAGGCGGCAACGTCTAGCGTGCAGGCTCGCGGTTGTCAGGAGCGCTCACATGCGTTGTAATAAATCCGAAACCGTCGCGGACTTCAAATGCTGGGACGCGCCGGTGCGGGCAGAGGGGGCAAAGCGATGATGGAAAAGATGCTGCGTGGCGGACTCGCCGCGCTGTCGGCGGTCGCCGTCATATCAGGCGGAGCGGCGCTGGCGCAAAAGACCAAGCTGAACGTCTACACGGCGCTGGAGAACGACCAGCTCAAGATCTTCAAGGACACGATCGAGAAGGCGGTGCCCTCGGTCGAGATTTCCTGGGTGCGCGACTCCACGGGCGTCGTCACCGCGCGCTTCCTCGCGGAGAAGGCCAATCCGCAGGCGGATATCGTGCTCGGCCTGTCGGGTTCGAGCATGGCGGCCTTCGCCAAGCAGGGCCTGCTCGAGCCCTACACGCCCAAGGGCGTCGACGCCATCAAGCCGATGTTCCGCAGCGGCGCGAATCCGGAGACCTGGGTCGGCATGGACGCCTACCTCTCGGTCGTCTGCTACAACACCGTCGAGGGCGGCAAGAAGAACGCGCCCAAGCCGGTGTCGTGGAAGGACCTCGCCAATCCGGCCTATGCCGGCTCGATCGTGATGCCCAACCCGGCCTCGTCGGGCACCGGCTACCTGACGATCGCCGCCTGGCTGCAGACCATGGGCGAGGAGGCCGGCTGGAAGTTCATGGACGAGCTGCACAAGAACGTTGCCGTCTACACCCATTCCGGCTCGGCGCCCTGTGTGCAGGCCGCCAAGGGCGAGCGCATGATCGGCATCGGCTTCGACATGCGCGGCGCCAAGGAGAAGACCGCCGGCGCGCCGATCGACCTGATCCTGCCCAAGGAAGGCGCCGGCTGGGAGATGGAGACCTCGGGCATCGTCAAGGGCCGGCCCAACGTCGCCGCGGCCAAGCTGGTGCAGGACTGGGTCGTCACCCAGGGCGCCAACGAGCTCTACGGCAAGTTCTACGCCATCGTCGCGCATCCCGCGGTGAAGGCGGCGCCGCCGAACTATCCCGAGGGCGCCGACAAGGCGATGGTCAAGAACGACCTCGACTGGATGGCGACCAATCGCGACCGCATCCTGGCGGAGTGGAACAAGCGCTACGACGGCAAGTCGGCGCCGAAGTAAGCGACGGACGTTCAGGGCATGCCGTACCTCGAGGTCGATCGCGTCACCAAGAGGTTCGGCATGTTCACCGCCCTGGACGCGGTGTCGCTGTCGATCGAGCGCGGCGAGTTCGTCTGCTTCCTCGGGCCCTCGGGCTGCGGCAAGACGACCCTGCTGCGCGCCATCGCCGGGCTCGATCCGCAGACCAACGGCACGATCAAGCAGAACGGCCGAGACGTCTCGGCGCTGCCGCCGGCCGAGCGCGATTTCGGCATCGTCTTCCAGTCCTATGCGCTGTTTCCCAACCTGACCGTCGCCGACAATGTCGGCTACGGGCTGCAGAACCGCCGCAAGCCGGCGGCCGAGATCAAGGCGCGCGTCAACGAGCTGTTGACCCTGGTCGGCCTGCCGACGCAGGGCGAGAAGTATCCGGCGCAGCTCTCCGGCGGCCAGCAGCAGCGCGTGGCGCTGGCGCGCGCGCTCGCCACCTCGCCGGGATTGCTGCTGCTCGACGAGCCGCTGTCGGCGCTCGACGCGCGCGTGCGTGCGCGCCTGCGCGGCGAGATCCGCGGCCTGCAGCGCCGCCTGGGCGTCACCACCATCATGGTGACGCACGATCAGGAAGAGGCGCTGACCATG
>CAYNOF010000784.1:0-1181 GCA_964398335.1 uncultured Rhizobiaceae bacterium | reverse complement strand
CCGGAGGAGTCTTTGACTGTTCCTGTGAGAGCTCCGGTTGAAGCTGTCTGGCCCAGCGCTGCTGGAGCCGACAGGAACAATAGAAATGTTAAGCAAAAACAACTAAGTGTGAATACACAACTCCGCTGGAGTTTGGAAATGCTCGCTGCCATGGTCCACCTCAATCCTGATTTGGAAAATCGGGTTTGCTACCGGTCTGTACTACGCCGGTTTAAGAAATTCAGTATCATCTGCAACCTGGATTAAGACCACCCATTCAGCACTTCGCGGCGGCCCAAAAGGCAAGTCGTAATGACGGCGGCACTTTACATCTAGCCGCTCTTTAGTGCAACACCACTTTTAGGCCAGTACCCCGTAAACCTACCATAAGGTGGTAGCTGGGACCGTGGTAACTGGGCGTGGTGCCGAGGGACAATCTAGCACAAGCCCCCATATCCCGTCTCAAACCTGGTCTTTATAAGGGGAAGCAGGAATGGCAGAAGCTGCCTCTTCATAAGGCTTTTTCAGGAATCCGATGCTGATCAGGCTGATAATTCCGGTTATAGAGAGATAAGCGGCCACGGCGCTGGATGTCCCGAACTTGCGGTAGAGCGTCAGCGCAATGATGGGAGCCGGGCCACCGGCGGTGAGTGATGCCAACTGATATCCCAGCGAAGATCCACTGTAGCGCAGGTTGGCGGGAAACGTCTCCGAAATGAATGCCGCCTGGGGGCCATATTGCAAGTCGTGAACCGGTAGCGACAAGAGAATCGCCAGCGAGATCAGTACCCCGCTGCCGCTATCGAGCAAGGCGAAGTATACGAATGGCCACGGAATCATCAGCGCGCATCCGATGGCCGTAATGCGGCGGCGTCCGAATATGTCGGACAGGTAGCCAGAGAGCGGCACCGTCACCAGCGAGATCGTGGCCGCAAGCATTACCAGGTTCAGCACGCGGCCGCGTGCCAGCCCAAGAGTCTGCGTGCCATAGGAAAGCACGTAGGTTGTGAAGACATAAAACGGTGTCTGCTGGCTGGTGCGAAGCAGCGCCGTCAGAATCACCTGCCGCCAGTTGCGCCGCAGTACCTCGACAACCGGAGCCTTCTCGATCCGGCCTTCCGCCTTCAACTGCGCGAACACGGGCGTTTCCAGAATTCCGCTTCGGATGTAGAGCCCCACAAAGATCAGCACGAAGCTGAACA
>CAYNOF010000783.1:0-5659 GCA_964398335.1 uncultured Rhizobiaceae bacterium | reverse complement strand
GCTGCTGGTGCGCCAGCGCTTCATCGGCCGTGGTGCGCTGGAATTCGCCACCATGCTGAGCTTCGCCGTGCCCGGCACGGTGATCGGCGTCGCCTATGTCTTCACGTTCAACGTGCCGCCGCTGGAGATCACCGGCACGGCGCTGATCCTCGTGTTGTGCTTCGTCTTCCGCAACATGCCGGTCGGCGTGCGCGCCGGCATGGCGGCGATGAGCCAGATCGACCGCAGCCTCGACGAGGCCTCCGCCACCTTGCGCGGCCGCGCATGGGAGACGCTGGCGCATGTCGTGCTGCCGCTGATGCGGCCGGCGATGGTGGCGGCGCTGGTCTACGGTTTCGTGCGCGCGGTGACGACGGTGAGCGCCGTGGTCTTCCTGGTCACCGCCGAGTATGAGCTGTCGACGACCTTCATCGTCCTGCGCGTGATCAACGGCGATTACGGCCTGGCGATCGCCTACAGCTGCGCGCTGATCATCCTGATGCTGGCGGCGATCCTGCTGATCCAGCTGCTGGTCGGCCAGCGCCGGCTCGGGCGGCGCGCGGCACCTGCTCCATTACCGGCGAGGGCAGGCGCATGAGCGCAGGCGTCGAGTTCCGCGATGTCGTCAAGCGCTACGGCCGGACCACGGCCGTCGCCGGTGTCAGTTTCACCGTCGCATCGGGCACGCTGACCACGCTGCTGGGCCCCTCGGGCTGCGGCAAGACCACGGTGCTGCGCATGATCGCCGGGCTGGAGGCGGCGAGCGAGGGCCAGGTGCTGATCGACGGCGAGGACGTCACTGCGCTGTCGGCCACCGAGCGCGACGTCAGCATGGTGTTCCAGTCCTACGCGCTGTTCCCGCACATGAGCGTGCTGGAGAATGTCTGCTACGGCCTGCGCCGCTCCGGTGTCGACAAGGCGACGGCCGCGACCCGCGCGCTCGAGGCGCTGCAGCAGGTCGGCCTCGACGGCTTCGCCCAGCGTCAGCCCAGCGAGCTGTCGGGCGGCCAGCAACAGCGTGTCGCCGTGGCGCGCGCCCTGGTGCTGCGGCCCTCGGTGATGCTGTTCGACGAGCCGCTGTCGAACCTCGACGCGCGCCTGCGCCGGCAGATGCGCGAGGAGATCCGCGAGCTGCAGCAGCGGCTGGGCCTGACCGTGGTCTACGTCACGCACGACCAGCAGGAGGCGCTCGCCGTCTCTGACCGCATCATCGTCATGAATCGTGGGCGCATCGAGCAGGATGGCGCACCGCGCGATCTCTACGAACGGCCGACCACCGCCTTCGTCGCCAACTTCATGGGCGAGTCCAATCGCCTGCGCGGCACGGTGCGCCGCCTCGATGTGGCGCGCGTCGCGGTGAAGCTGGGCGCTGCCGAGATCGTCGTACCGGGCACGACCGCCGGCGAGGGCGAAGCCGACATCGCCGTGCGGCCGGAGACGGTGACGGTCGATCCCGCGCCGGGCGCGGCCGGCGCGCTGCCCGGACGCGTGGTCAAGGCGACCTATGTCGGCACGCACATGGAGTACACGGTCGAGACGGCGGCGGGTATGCTGTTCGCGATCTGCCCGCAGGTCGACAGGGCACTGGCCGTCGGCTCGGACGTGGCGCTTGGCTTCTCGCCGCGCGGCGTACTCGTCGTGCAGGCAGGCTAGGGGCCGACCGCGTAGGGCTGGAAGTCGGGCGCGTCGAGATCCAGCAATGCAAAGGCTTCCGCGCGCGTCTTGGTGAGCAGCGGCTGGCGAACGCCGGACAGGCTGTTGTGCGTCGCATACAGGCGGGCCAGCCCGAAGATCTCCGGCCTCGGCACGATGAACACGCGTGTCAGCCGCCCCTGTCTTTCGGCCAGCTCGACGATGGTCGAGACGGCGGCCTCGACCGACGTGATGTCGGTGAAGTCCACGATCCGGGCGGTGATGTCCTGACGATCCGATATCTCCCGCGCCAGTCGATTGTGCTCGACCAGGTCGGTGTCGGTCAGCGTGTCGACGAAGCGCGTGAGGAGCACGTGATGACGGTGCTCCAGGAAAAAGAAGAACACGAAGGTCCCCCCGTTCGGTCGCCACGGCCACGTCGAGCAGCGGACGGTGCCGGTGCAACGAATGAGTTTTCAGGCCGTTCCTTCCCCGAAGGCCGGCGTCTTCTTCATCAGGGAGGAGCGCTTGCACTGGGCCACCAGCTCGCCCTTCTGGTTGAAGGCGCGGTGGGCGAAGATGACGATGCCCTCGTTGGGTCGCGACCTGCTCTGGCGCATCTCCAGGACTTCCGATTCGACCCGCACCGTGTCGCCGTGGAACAGCGGCCTGGGGAAGCGCACCTCGTCCCAGCCGAGATTGGCGACGGCGGTGCCCAGTACCGTGTCGCCGACCGAGATGCCCACCATCAGCGCCAGGGTGAAGCAGCTGTTGACCAGCCGCTGGCCGAACTCGGTCTCGTTGCGGCAGTACTCCTCGTCGAGGTGCAGGTAGGAGGGGTTGTGCGTCATGGCGCTGAACCAGACGTTGTCGGCCTCGGTGATCGTGCGGCGGATCGGGTGCTTGAACACCTGGCCCACCCGGAACTGGTCGTAATACAGGCCGGGCATGCGGTCCTCCCTCTATGAGCCGCCCGACGCCAGCTCCTGGCGCAGGCCGGGCTTGTGGATCTTGCCGGTCGCCGTGCGCGGGAATTCGCCTGCCGCGCGAAAGGCGAAGCGCGTCGGCACCTTGTAGCTGGCCAGATGCCGGCGGCAGAAGGCGGTGAGCGCAGCGGCATCGGGCGCGACATCGGCGCGCAGCTCGACGGCGGCGGCGACGATCTCGCCCTTCGACGTCTCGGGCACGCCGACGACATAGGCCTGCACGATGTCGGGATGCTGCAGCAGGACATGCTCGACCTCGAGCGGTGCGACGTTGACACCGCCGGTCTTGATCATCTCCTTCAGCCGACCGCGGAAGCGCACCCGGCCATCCGGCTCGATCGAGCCGAGATCGCCGGTGAGGACCCAGCCCTCGCCGTCGAACGCCTGCGCGTCGAGCTCCGGCGTGCGGAAGTAGCCCGCCGTGGTGTAGCCGCGCACCGCAAGCTCGCCGATCTCGCCCTGCGCCAGCGGCGCGTGCGTCAGCGGATCGACGGCGCGGATGGTCATGCCCGGCAGCGGCGGGCCTTGTGTCGTCAGCCGCAGCGGCAGCGGGTCGTGCGCATCGGTGACGGCGCAATTGCCGTAGGTCTCGGTCGCGCCGTAGACATTGCAGAGCTCGGCGGCACCCGTCGCCTCGATGGTGAGCGTGATGTCCTCCGGCGGGCCGATGGTCAGGCCGGTGCGCATCGCGCCCAGCCGGCGGCCGGGATGATCGGGATGCTCCAGCAGGGCGCGTGCCATGTTGGCCATGCCGTAGTACACGCTGCAGCGCTCGCGCTCGATCAGCGCCAGCGCCGCGCCCGGCTCGAACGCCTCCTGCAGCACCATGCAGCCGCCATGGGTCAGGATCGCCGGCATGGCGTTGGCCGAGCCGAACGACCAGAACAGCGGCACCGTCAGCCACAGGCGATCTTGCGCCGTCAGGTGCTGACGCTCGCCGATGTCGAAGCCGTTGGCCAGCATCGGCCCGTGCGCCAGGGTCACGCCCTTGGGCGCGGCGGTCGAGCCCGAGGTGTAGAGGATGAAGCAGATGTCGTCGGGCGTGACGGCCGCCTGCGCGCGCGCCAACGCCGCGGCGTCGACAGCGGCACCGCGCGCCAGGAACGCGGCCGGATCGAATGTGCCCGGCGACGGATCGCCGTCCAGCACGACGATGCTGCGCAAGGCCGGCAGCGCGGCGCTCTGCAACGCGCCGGGCACCGAGCGCGGCAGCTCCGGGCACAGCTCGTTCAGCGCCTGCAGGAAGTGGCGGTCGCGGAAGCGGCTCAGCATGACCAGCGCCCGCGCGCCGGAATGCTCCAGCGTATAGGCGAGTTCGCGCGGGCTGCTGAAGGTGCTGATGGCCGCCACTGGCGTGCCGAGCTTGGCGGCGGCACCGGCCGCCACCACCCATTCGCTGCGGTTCGAGCACAGCAAGGCGACGCGATCGCCGCGGACGATCCCGACAGCGAGCCAGGCGCGGGCGAAATCGTCGATGCGCGACTTCAACGCCGCGAAGTCGAGGCGTTCGGTGCCGCTGACCAGGGCCTCGGCGTGCGGCGTCGCCGCCGCCAGCTCGTCGACCAGGTTGCCGAAGGTGCGGCTGCGCGGCCGGCGCGTGGGCATCAGTATCTCGGCAGGCGCTTTTCGCGGAACGCGGCGATGCCCTCGGCGAAATCCGGGCTGGCGCGCACCGCGTCGCCCAGTTCCTGTTCCAGTGCTTCGCGGGTCAGCGCGTGGTCGGCGATGGTGCCGCTGATCTGGCGCCGCACCGCCTGCACCGCCGAGGGGCTGTTGCCGGCGATCATCGTCGCCGTCTCCAGCGCCCAGTCCATCAGGTGCTCGGGCGGCAGCACGCGGTTGATCAGGTTCAGCTTCGCCGCCTGCTCGGCATCGATCAGCCGCGCCGTCAGCAGCAGGTCCATGGCGTGCACATGGCCGATCTGCTGCACCAGCTTGATGGCCGCGCCGCCGAACGGATAGATCGACCACTTCACCTCGGTCAGGCCGAAGCGCGCCTTGGGCACCGCGGCGCGAATGTCGGTGGCCAGCAGCAGCTCGATGCCGCCGCCGATGCAGTCGCCGTTCACCGCGGCGACGATCGGCTTCCTGTAGGTGTCGGTCTTGAGCAGCGCGTGGCTCACCATGCGCGCCATCTCGGGTCCGGCCGACAGATCGCCGCTGACGTCGGCACCGACGCTGAAGGCGCGCTCGCCGGCGCCGGTGATGACGATGCAGCGGCTGTCGTCGCGCTCCAGCTCGTCCCACAGCCGGCCGAGCTCGGCCAGCATCGCGCGCGTCATGGCGTTGAGCTTCGGCGGGTTGTCGATGGTGATCAGCGCGACGTGCCGGGCCGGCCGGCTGAGGCGGATCTCGGTCATGCGGGCTCCAGCTCGATCACGATCTTGCCGTGCGCCTGGCGCTCGGTCAGCAGGCGGATCGCCTCGACGCTGCGCTCCAGCGGCAGGCGGTGCGAGATGCAGGGCTTCAGCTTGCCCTCGGCGTACCAGCGCAGCAGCTCGGTAACCGAGCGCTCCAGCTTGTCCGGCGCGTTCCAGCGGAAATAGCGCAGCGAGGAGCCCAGCGCGGCGCGATGCTTCACCAGCAGCCGGTTGGCCGGGATCTGCGGCACGCCGCCGACGAAGCCGACCAGCAGGATGCGCCCGCCCCAGCCGAGCGACGACAGCGCCGCGTCGAACAGCGGCCCACCCACGGGATCGAAGCAGACATCGGCGCCCTTGTCGCCGGTCAGCGCCATCACCCGGTCGGTGAGCTTCTCGCTGGTGTAGTTCACCGTGGCGTCGGCACCGTGTGCCGTGGCAACCGCCAGCTTCTCGGCCGTGCTGGCGGCGGCGATGACGCGCGCGCCCATCGCCTTGCCGATCTCGACCGCGGTGAGGCCGACGCCGCCGGCGGCGCCCAGCACCAGCATCGTCTCGCCCGCCTCCAGCCGCCCCTGCCAGCGGATCGCCACGTGGCTGGAGATGTAGGCGATCGGGAAGGCGCCGGCCTCGACGAAGCTCATGCCCGGCGGCATCACATAGGTCTCCGCCGCCGGTGCCACGGCGTACTCGGCCAGCCCG
>CAYNOF010000782.1:0-3959 GCA_964398335.1 uncultured Rhizobiaceae bacterium | reverse complement strand
CGCGCCCGCTGGAACTCGTTCTGCGTCTCGCGCACGTGGCGCAGCAGCAATTCGCCGGCCGGGGTCGGCCGTACGCCGGCGCGGCTGCGCTCGAACAGCGGCACGCCGATCTCGTCCTCCAGCCGCAGGATCTGGCGGTTGACCGCCGAGGAGGCGACGCTCAGCGCCTCGGCCGCCTTGCGGATCGAGCCCTGGCGGGCGACATGATCGAAATAGCGCAGGACGGCGGCGTGCATGGCGGTCTGCCTTCTGCCCACAGGCGATGCCGAAATGGCAGCGCTGCGTACGAATTAATGTTCTTTTCGAGAGCACCCTCAGTCAATAGCGTTGACGGGCCATCGACAGGGGGAAAAGCGATGCGTCGTTCGGGCTCACATCAGATCCGCCGTCGGGCTCTGCTCCAGACGGGTGCCGCCGCCACCGGCTTCGCCGCCGCCGGCCTGCTGCCCTCGGGCGGCTTCGCCCAGGCCAAGACGCAGACCGTCAACCTCCAGCTCGGCTGGCTCGCCGGCAACAACCAGATCGGCGAAGTCACCGCCAAGCACATGGGCTACTACGAGGAGGAGAAGCTCAACATCGTCGTCCAGCCCGGCGGACCGAGCATCGACGGCGTGGCCATCGTGGCCTCGGGCCGGCACGAGATCGGCCAGGTATCGTCGAGCCCGTCGCTGATGCTGGCGGCGTCGCAGAAGATCCCGGTGAAGTGCTTCGCCACCGGCCTGCAGCAGCATCCCTATGCCTATTTCTCGCTGCCCAAGAAGCCGGTGCGCACGCCCAAGGACCTGGTCGGCAAGAAGGTCGGCGTCCAGGCGACCGCCAAGATCCTGCTCTCCGCCCTGCTCAAGAAGCACGGCATCAACGAGAAGGATCTCGAGGTCGTCATCATCGGCTCGGAGATGACGCCGATCCTGACCGGCCAGACGGATGTCGTCAGCGGCTGGATCACCAACACCACGACGTTGAAGCCGCTCGGACCGGATCGCATCGATATGCGGCTGTGGGACACCGGCGTGCGGCTCTATGCGCTGCCGCTCTACGCCACCAAGGACACGATCGAGAAGAAGCCCGACATGCTGGCGGCCTTCCTGCGCGCGACATCGCGCGGCTGGGAATACGCCTACAAGAACACCGAGAAGGCGGTCGATTTCCTGATCAAGGAGTATCCCAACCTGACGCGCGCCGACGAGGTCGAGGCGGTCAAGGTGCTGATGGGCTTCGCCTTCAACGAGAACACCAAGGCCAATGGCTGGGGCGCCTTCGATCCGGCGGTGTGGCAGGAGCAGATCACGCTCTACGACGAGCTCAAGCAGTTCACCGCCGGCGCGCCGAAGCTGGACGACGTGATCACCACGTCAATCCTCGACGCGACCAAGGCCGCCCGGCCCAAGGTCGGCTGAGCGGACAGCGCGCCGTGGACGTCGCCCTGGCCAACGAAGCGCCGCGCACGAGCGCGGCCGAGGCCGTCGTCTGCGAGCGCATCACGGTGCGCTTCACCACCGAGCGCGGCACGGTGACGGCACTGCAGGACATCGACCTGTCGATCCCGGCCGGCAGCTTCCTCACCCTGCTGGGGCCGTCGGGCTGCGGCAAGTCGACCCTGCTGCGGGTCATGGCCGACCTGATCGAGCCCAGTGGCGGGCGCGTCAGCGTGCTCGGCGACAAGCCGTCGGTGGCCCGCCAGCGGCGCGAGATCGGCTTCGTCTTCCAGGATGCCGCTTTGCTGCCGTGGCGCACGGCGCTCGACAACGTGATGCTGCCGCTCGAGGTCGGCGGCGGCAAGGCGCTGCCCGGCGCGCGCTCGCCGCACGATCTGTTGAAGCTGGTCGGGCTCGCCGGCTGGGAAGACGCCTACCCGCACGAGCTCTCGGGCGGCATGCGCCAGCGCGTCGCCATCGCCCGCGCGCTGGTCTCGGGGCCGCGCCTGCTGCTGATGGACGAGCCGTTCGGCGCGCTCGACGAGATCACGCGCGACCGCCTGAACGAGGAGCTGCTCGACGTCTGGCAGTCGACCGGCACGACGATCGTCTTCGTCACCCACTCGATCTACGAGGCGGCGTTCCTTGGCCAGCAGGTGCTCCTGCTCGCCGCAAGACCCGGTCGTGTGCGCGAGATGGTGCCGGTGACCCTGCCGTCGCCGCGCCGGCTGGCAATGCGCGAGACGCAGCAATTCGTCGAGCTGGCCGGTCACCTGCGCCGCGTGCTGGAGGGCTGCTGATGCCCGACGCCGTCATCTCCACAACGCCGCCCCCCGCCACACCGATGGGCGGCGCCTTCGTCGACGACACCGCGGCCCAGGCGCGCTTCCAGGCCCGCCAACGCTATCTTGCGCGGCGTCGGCGCATCCTGCCGGTCGCTGCTGTCGTCGGCCTGCTGGTGCTGTGGTGGGCGGCGGTCGAGATCTTCGACGTCCAGCCGTTCATCGCGCCCTCGCCGGTCAAGGTCGCGGCCGTGCTCATCGAACGCTTCGGCATGCTGATGACCAACCTGCTGCCGACCGCGATCGAGGCGGTGTGCGGCTTCCTGCTCGGCAACTTCGCCGCCATCTCGCTGGCCACGGTGTTCGTCTACAGCAAGACCACCGAGGAGGCGTTCTTCCCTGTCGCCGTGATGGTCAACACTATCCCGGTGGTCGCCAAGGCGCCGATCCTGGTGCTGCTGCTGGGCAACGGCATGGAGCCCAAGATCGCCATCGCCGCGCTGATCTGCTTCTTCCCGACCCTGGTGAACATGACGCGCGGCCTGCGTGACGTGCGCAGCGAGCAGCTCGAGCTGATGCGCGTGCTGTCGGCCACGCCGCGCGAGGTGTTCTTCAAGCTGCGCGTGCGCAACGCCATGCCCTACCTGTTCTCGGCGCTGAAGATCGCCGCCTCGACGGCGGTGATCGGCGCCATCGTCGGCGAGTGGATCGGCTCGACCAAGGGCATCGGCGCGCTGATCATCCAGGCCACGTACAATTTCGACTCCGCCTTGCTCTACGCCACCATTGTCGTCGGCTCGACTTTCTCGGCGCTGTTCTTCGGCGTGATCTCTTTTGCCGAACGCCGCGTGCTGCGCTGGAACGTCGGCCAGAACACCTGATCATCAGGAGCGACCCATGACTGCATCTGCGCAATTCGTCGCCGAGCCCGGCGGCCGCGTGCCCGTCGCCGCCGAAGCCGATCTGGTCGTGGTCGGCGGTGGTCCGGCCGGCACCGCTGCAGCGATCGCCAGCGCGCGCAACGGGCTGAAGGTCACGATGCTCGAGCGCTATCCCTATCTCGGCGGCCTGGCGTCGGGCGGCATGGTCCTGGTGCTCGACGACATGTGCAACGGCTTGGAGATCGCCGTGCGCGGCATCTGCGGCGAGCTGATCGAGCGGCTGGAGAAGATCGGGCTGGCCGTGACGCCACCCGAGTCCGACCGCCGCTCCGATCCGGCGATGTGGCGCAAATGGTCGCGCTGGGGCGTGTTCGATTTCACCTCGCAGCTCAAACCGCAGCCGATCGTCTACGCCGCCGCCTTCGATCCCGACGGCTTCAAGCGCGTGTCGAACGACATGGTCGCCGAAGCCAAGATCGACCTGCGCCTGCACAGCTGGTTCAGCCGCGCCATCGTCGAGGACGGCGCGATCAAGGGCGTGATCGTCGAGAGCAAGGAAGGCCGCCAGGCCATCCTCGGCAAGATGGTCGTCGATGCCACCGGCGATCTCGACGTCGCCGCCTCGGCTGGCGCGCCGTTCATCGAAGGCGCCTACATCGTCACCACGGTGTTCCGTCTGGGCGGCGTCGACATCGCCGAGGCCGAGCGCTTCGAGTACGAGGAGCCCGACGCCTTCAAGGCGATCGACCGCGAGGCCAAGCGCGTCATCGGCGGCTCGTGGGACAAATGGTGGCTGAAGACGCCGCTGCCCGGCGTGATCTGGTGCAACTGCCCGCACATGGCGAATTACGACGGGCTAAAGGTCGCCGACCTCACCCGGG
>CAYNOF010000781.1:0-1648 GCA_964398335.1 uncultured Rhizobiaceae bacterium | reverse complement strand
GGCGACCGGCATTCCGACCGAGGCGGAGTACGTCGACGCCTATTGCCGGCGCACCGGGCGCAAGCGCATCGACAACTGGAATTTCTATCTCGCCTTCTCGCTCTATCGCCTCGCCGCGATCGCGCAGGGCGTCTATCGCCGCGGGCTGGGCGGCAATGCCGCAAACGCCGAGTCAATCAAGATGAGCAACGCTGCACGCGAACGCGCCGAGTTGGCGTGGAGTCTCGTCAGTTGAGTAAGGGGGACACGCACATGACCAACAGACTGACGCGCCGTCGCGCACTGCCGCTCGTGGGCGGCGCGCTGGCCGCGCCGCTGCTGCCGAGCATCGCGGCGGCGCAGACCGGGCTGCCCGAGGGCACGCTGAAGATCATCGTCGGCTTTCCCGCCGGCGGTGGCACCGACGTCATGGCGCGCCTGATCGCCGAGCCGCTGAAGCAGCGCACCGGCCGCAACATCATCATCGACAACAAGGCCGGCGCCAGCGGCACGATCGGCGCCGAGGCGGTGAAGAACTCGCCGCCCGACGGCAGCACGATCATCTACATCCCCAGCGCGACCATCGTGCAGAAGCTGACCATGCTGTCGGTGCCGTTCGATCCGCTGACCGACTTCGCGCCGCTCACGCTCGCCGGCACGGTGCAGACCGCCTTCTGCGTCTCGCCCACCATCGGCGTGAACACGCTGCCCGAGTACATCGCCTGGCTGAAGAAGAATCCGACGCGCGCCAGCTTCGGCACCACGGCGCTGGGCTCGTTCACGCATTTCTTCGGCGTGATGGCCGGCAATGAGATCGGCATACCGCTGGAACCCGTGCCCTATCGCGGTGCCGCGCCGCTGGTCGCCGACCTGCAGGGCGGCCATATCGCCGGCGGCTGCGGCGGCATCACCGACTTCCTCGAGCACCATCGCGCCGGCAAGGTGAAGGTGCTGTTCACATCAGGGCTGAAGCCGACGCAGGCGGCGCCGGAGATCCCGACGGCGACGTCGCTCGGCTATCCCAAGCTCAACATCCTGGGCTGGTATATCTTCCTCGCCGCCGCCAGGACGCCAGCCGCCATCGTGCAGGCCTGGAACAAGGAGCTGGGCGAGGTGATCAGGCTGCCGGAGGTCACCAGGCGCCTGGTCGAGCTCGGCCTCGACGTCGAGACCTCGACGCCCGAATACGTGCGCGAGCGCATGGCCAAGGACCTCGCGCACTGGAAAACAATTATCGACGGGATCGGCTACAAGCCGCAGTGATATAACCCTCCGCCCCGGAGCCGCGCGCAGAACGCGGCACCGGTTCGCTGGAGGGAACGCGTCATGTCACCCGCGTACGGCATCGAGAGCGGCTACGCCTGGCGGCTGGCCGTGGTGTCGATGATCTGCGTCGCCGCCGGCGGCGGCTCGGCCTTCCTGCCGATCGTCGCCATGCCGCAGATGGCGCAGGAGTTCGGCGGCCAGCGCCAGATCCCCTCGCTCGCCTACACGCTCACTTACGTCGGCATGGGCGCCGGCGGCATCATGATGGGCTGGCTGTCCGACAGGTTCGGCCCGCGCCCGCCGCTGCTGCTCGCCGCCCTGTGCATCGTGCTGGGCGCCTGGCTCGGTTCCAGCGGCGACCAGATCGCGCTGCTGGCGGGCTACGGCCTGCTGATGGGCTTCC
>CAYNOF010000780.1:0-8476 GCA_964398335.1 uncultured Rhizobiaceae bacterium | reverse complement strand
GGGCTGACGTTCTTCTCGAGATTGCCGCCGCCCACCGAGAAAATGAACACCGCGTCGCCGGATCCGATGCGGCTGCCCAGCAGCCAGTTGGCAAACACCGTGTCCCAGCCGTCGTCGTTGATGCGCGCCGTCAGCTCCGAGACGTTGTCGGTCGGCGCATAGGCCTCGACCCCGGCGATCTTGCGGAAGTCGTTCACCGCGTGCGAGCAATTGCCGGCGCTGCCGCCGACGCCGAGGAAGAACAGCCGCCCGCCGCCGGCGCGCACGCCGGCGATGATGCGCACCATGGCGTCGATCTGCGCGCGATCCAGACGCCGGATGATCTCCGCGGCTTCGTCAAGATACGACGTCGTATATCCGCTCACGCTCACTGGCATCAGTCTTCCTTGAGGGGCGCTTCCAGATACCGGGGAAATGCACCTTTGTCTAACCGCCCGGTCAGGCTGCTACACTCCCCGTCCAGCGTTTGCACTGTGGAAAGGCACGACCAATGGCCCTGACCCGGAGGCGCGCCGCGATGGCGCTGGTGCTGGTGCTGCCATGCCTGGCGGCGCCTGCGCTGGCCCAGGACTATCCCACCCGTCCCATTCGACTGGTCGTGCCCTATGCGCCGGGAGGCGGCGCCGACGCCGTCGCGCGCATCGTCGCCAAGCGGGTCAGCGAAAGCCTGGGCCAGCCGATCGTGGTCGAGAATCGCGGCGGCGCCGGCTCGATCCTCGGCACCGACATGGTCGCCAAGGCGGCGCCTGACGGCTACACGCTGCTGCTCGGCCAATCCGGGCCGATCTCGATCAACCCGGCGGTCTACAAGACCCTGCCCTACGATCCGGTGAAGGACTTCGTGCCGATCAGCATGACCACCGCCTACCCTTACATCCTGGTGATCCATCCGGACACGCCGGCCAGGTCGCTGCAGGAATTCGTCGCGCTGGCCAGGAGCAGGCCCGGCGCCATGAACTACGGCACGACAGGCGTCGGCGCCGCCAACCATCTCGTCGCCGAGCTGTTCAACAGCAAGGCCGGGCTCAAGATGACGCACATTCCCTATCGCGGGACGGCGCTGGCGGTCGGCGATCTGGTCGCCGGCCAGCTTTCCATGGTGTTCGGCGATCCGGTCAGCGTGCTGCCGCACATCCAGTCGGGCAAATTGCGCGCCCTCGCCGTGACCAGCCTGGAGCGCTCGCCCGTCGCACCGCAGGTGCCGACGGTCGCCGAGGGCGGTTACGCCGGCTTCGAGGCGCTCGCCTGGCACGGCATCCTCGCCCCCGCCAACACGCCGCCGGCGATCGTGCGCAAGCTCAACGAGCACATCGCCAGGGCCCTGGCCGATCCCGAGACCAGCAAGCTGCTGACCAACCAGGCGATGCAGACCGTCGGCAACACGCCGGAAGCCTTCGCCGCCTTCATCCAGAAGGACATCGCGATCTGGAAGGATGTCGCGAAGGCGGCCAGCGTGACGGTCGAATAGCCCCGGCAGTCACCGCGGCACCGTCATCGCCGCCAGGCTTGAGACGTCGTCGCTCTTCTCCAGCGACCATACCGCGTCGATCAGTCTCCCGGCGTCGTAGCCTGCTCGCCAGCGGCTGGCCTCGGCGCGAAGCTTGGCCTCGATCTCGCCGTCCTTCATCGGATTCGACGAGCTGCCGCGCGCGGCCTTGGTCGCAAGGCTGTGGCGCTTGCCGTCGGCGGTCCACAGGTCCATCTCGACGGCGATCGTCGAGATCGCGGCATCGGCCGCGACCTTGATCCGCCTGCGCATCGCGACCATGGCCGGGTCGTTGACGCAGGCATCGGTGAAGTGATCGAGGCCGACCTTGCCGTGCATCAGCGCCGCCGCCACGGCATGCTGCAGGCTGACCTGCGATTCGCGGCCGGTGGCGATGTCGGGCCGGTCGGTGCGCTGCAGCAGCAGCGGATTGCCGCGGAACTCCACCCGATCGACCGCGTCGTTCGGATGAGCCGCGCGCCAGTCGAGCGCGCAGTCGAGCAGCGGATGAATCACGAAGCCGCAGGGATAGGGCTTGATCGAGTTGTCGTTGAGCTCCCAGCTCTGGCCGAGGCCTTCGGTCAGCGCCGCCCAGTTCGGCGGCTCGTTCATCGCGGCGAGGAAGCCCTGGGCGCCGGCGATCGGCTCGGCCGGCCCCTCGAAGCCTTTCTGCGCCAGCAGCGCCGACCACAGGCCGTTCTTCGCCGCGTTGCCGACGCTGAGACTCTTCGCCGGCCATCCCAGGCATTCGCACAGGCCCGCCGACTGGGTGGACGCATTGCCGAGCGCCCAGACGATCTGCTTCTCGTTCAGCCCGAGCAGCTTCGCCGCGCCCGCCGCCGCACCGAACACGCCGCAGGTCGAGGTGATGTGCCATCCTCTGGGATAGTGACCGGGCGAGACCGCACCGCCCACCCGGCACTCGACCTCGAAGCCCAGCACGAAGGCCAGCAGCAGATCCGGCCCCGTCACGCCCCGCAGCTCGGCGAGCGCCAGCAGCGCCGGCGCCAACGGCGATGTCGGATGCACGACGGTGGGGAGATGCGTGTCGCAATAGTCGAAGACGTTGGCGCCCGCGGCGTTGAGGAACGCGGCGTTCAGAGCATCGATGCGTTCACTGCGGCCGATCACGGTCGCCTGCCGGCCGCCGGAGAATTCGGCGAGCGAGCCGAGCGCCAACTCGATCGGCTCGCTGCGGCAGCCGGCCAGCGCCACCGCGAAGAAGTTCAGCAGGGCTCGCTTGGCCTCGTGCCGGACGGTGTCCGGCACGTCCTCAAACCGCGTTTCGGCGACGAAGCGGGCGAGAGTCTGCGTAACGCCAGGTCTTGCAAGCATGGGCGTCCACCTAACAACTTCCGGACCTGGCGTCGATAGACTTGGTCGCTACCTCTCGCTGCGATAGACCGCGAACTCCGCGCGCGTGTCGGCGATGCCGAACCACCGGTGCTGGTTGGCGCGGAACTGGCGCCAGTTGGCGAGGATCCTCTTGAACTGCTCGTTGCCCGCCGCCTCCTCGTCGAGCACGGCCTCGAGCGCGGCACGCAGCGCCTTGACCACGTCATCGGGCAGCACCGACAGCTGGGTGCCGGCGGCCACCAGGCGGGCGATGGCCACGGCATTCTTGGCATCGTAGGACGCCAGCATCTCGGTCATCGCGTAGTTGCAGGCGTATCGCAGGATCGCCTGGTAGCGCGGCGGCAGCGAGGCCCAGGCATCCTTGCCGATGAAGAGCTGGTTGACCGCCTCCAGCTCCATGACGCCCGGCGTGTAGTAGTATTTGGCGACCTTGTGGAAGCCGAGCTTCTCGTCGTCGTAGGGGCCGACCCATTCGCAGGCGTCGATCGTGCCGCGTTCCATCGCCGGATAGATGTCGCCGCCGGCGATCTGCTGCGGCACGGCGCCGAGCTTCATCATCACCTTGCCGCCGAAACCGGCGGTGCGGAACTTCAGGCCCTGGAAGTCCTGGACGCTTTTGATCTCCTTGCGGAACCAGCCGAACATCTGGCCGCCGGTCTGGCCGGCCGGCAGCGCGACCACCTTGAAGGAATCGTAGACCTCGTCCATCAGCTTGCGGCCGTCGCCGAACATCATCCACGCATTCTGCATGCGCGGCGTGAAGCCGAAGGGCAGCGAGCCGTCGAAGATGAACGACGGGTTCTTGCCGATGTAGTAGCCGGTGTAGCTGTGGCCGCACTCGACCGTGTTGTTGGCGACCGCGTCGAGCACTTGCAGGCTGGGCACGATCTCGCCGGCGGCGAAGGGCGTGAGCACGAACTTGCCGTCGGTCATCTCGCCGACGACGCGCGCGACGGTGGCCGAGGCGCCCCACAGCGTGTCGAGGCTCTTGGGGAAGCTCGACGTCAGGCGCCACTTCACGTTCTCGTTGGTCTGCTGACCGAAGGCGGGCGTGGCCGCAAGGGCGGCGAGCGATGCGCCGGCGGCGACCGGTGCGAGCTGGCGACGAGTGACGGTCATTGATCTTCCTCCCTTTGATCTGTTGATGAAATGTTAGACTGCGCCATCTGGTATCGCTACCAGAAACTGCCCTCAGCTGGCGCTCCAGCCGCCGTCGATCGGAAGAGCCGCGCCGGTGATGTCAGCGGCCTCCGGGCCGCAGAGAAAGGCGACGAGGGCGGCCGCGCTTTCCATCGATACGAAGCGGCCGGACGGTTGGCGCGGCGCCAGGAAGGCCTGGACCGCCTCGTCACGCGACAAGCCTTTCTGCGTCATGAGGCCGGCCAGTCGTTCCTCGATGTTCGGCGTCGGCACCGTGCCGGGGCAGATGGCGTTGCAGGTGATGTCCTGGCCGACAACCTCCAGCGCCACCGCGCGTGTAAAGCCGATCAGCGCCGTCTTGGTCGTGACATAGTCGACCCGGTTCACCGTGCCGAACAGCCCATAGACCGAGGAGATGTTGACGATGCGGCCGAAATTGCGCCGGCGCATGCCGGGCAAGGCAAGCCGCGTCACGTGAAAGGCCGCCGAGAGATTCACCGCGAGCGCACGGTCCCACTCCCCGACCTTGAACGACTCGAGCGGCGAGAAGTGACGCACGACAGCGTTGTTGATCACGATGTCGATCCCGCCGAAGGCGCGGTGCGCCGTTTCCATCATGTCGACGATCTGATCCGGCACGCCGAGATCGGCGCCGTGATGAATCGCCTCGATGTCGTAGCCTTCTTCCAGGCGGCGGCGCTTGCGCTCGATCTCCGCCGGATCGCCGAACCCGTTGAGCACGACACGGCATCCCTGGGCGGCAAGCCGCTCCGCCATGGCGTAGCCCAGGCCCTGCGTCGAGCCGGTGATGAGCGCGCATCTTCCCTTCAGCATGGGAATTCCTCAGGTGCTGTCGCGCTGGACGATCTCGAAGCCGAGGTCGATCTTGAGGCGTTCCGGCGAGGCGCCCAGCAAACGGTTGACGAGAAGCTCGGCGCTGCGCCGTCCGATCGCGTCGCGCGGGATGCGCAAGGTCGTCACCGCCGGCACGGCGTGGCGCAGCAGATCGAGATCGTCGAAGCTGGCGATGGCGACGCGCCTGGGAACCGCCCAGCCGCGGCGCTGGCACTCGAGCAGCGCGCCCATCGCCAGCACATCGCCGGCGAAGAACGCGGCATCGAGGCCGGGATGCGTCTGGACCAGCCGCACCACGGCGTCGGCGCCTTCGGCGAAGCCGCCTGCCGCCTCGAGGACCAGGCCGGGATCCACCGGCAATCCCATCTCCTTGAGCGCGGCGAAATAGCCGCGGCGGCGTTCGCGCGAGCGGTCGTTGTCGCGCAGCGGCAAGGTCACGAAGCCGATCTTGCGATAGCCCAGGCGGCCTAGATGCGCGGTCATCGCCCGCGCTGCCTCGAAGTTCGAGTAGCTCACCGCCATGTCGAGCGGCTCGGTGGGCAGGTTGCCGGTTTCGATCACCGGCACACCGGTCCTGCGCACCAGCTCGCGCACCTGCCTGGTGTGGGTCGTGTTGTGCAGGACGAGGCCGCACACGCGTTGCGCGAGGAACGCCGAGACCGCGGCCTCCTCGGCATCGAGGCGGTGGCCGCTGTTGGCGATCATCAGGTGAAAGCCGTTGGCGCGCAGTACGTCGGAAATCGCCTGGATCATGCTGGCATACAGCGAGTTTCGGAAGCTCGGCACGATCAGGCCGACGACGTTGGAGCGCTTGGACGACAGGCTGCCGGCGATGCGGTTGGGCAGGTAGCCGAACTGGCGCACCGCGGCCTCGACCTTGCGCCGCATCTTCTCCGAGACCGTCGCCGGATCGCTCAGCGCGCGCGACACCGTCATGGGCGACACGCCGGCGTGTCGCGCGATGTCGCTCATCGTGACGGCGCCGCCGCCGTTTCGCCTGACCTTGGCGCTCATACCCGATGTGCTCGCATTGGACCGGAAACCTATACTAGACTGGTAGCGATACCAAGAAAGCGGAGAGAAGCGCCATGGCCGGTGAAATGCTGGGCTTCGTCGGCGTCGGGCGAATGGGCGGGCCCATGGCATCGCGTCTGCTCGACGCGGGCTATCGCCTTTGCATCCACGACGTGTCCGATGCGGCCACCAAAGCCCTTGCCGAGCGCGGCGCCCAGCTCGCCGCCTCCCCCGCCGAGGTCGCCTCGGTCGCGGACGTGGTCTTCATCAGCCTGCCGACTCCCGACGTGGTGCGGCAGGTGGTGCTCGGCGGCAACGGCGGCATCATCAACGGCTCGAGCGTGCGGCTGGTGGTCGACCTGTCGACCACGGGGCCCGGCGTCGCCACCGAGGTGGCGGCAAAGCTCGCCGAACGGCGTATCGGCTGGGTCGACGCGCCCGTCAGCGGCGGCATGACCGGCGCGAAGGCCGGGACGCTCGCGATCATGGTGTCGTGCCCCACGCCGACGTTGCAGGCGGTCGAGCCGGTACTGAAGGTATTCGGCCGACCGTTCCATGCCGGCGAGAAGCCCGGCCTCGCGCAGACGGCGAAGCTCGCCAACAATCTGCTGGCCGCCGCCGCCCTGGTCGCCACCTCGGAGGTCATGGCGATGGGCGTCAAGGCAGGGCTCGACGCGCGCGTCCTGGTCGACATCATCAACGCCTCGAGCGGGCGCAACAGCGCCAGCCAGGACAAGTTCCCGCGCGCCATCCTGCCGGGTACCTTCGATTTCGGCTTCACGACCGGCCTGTCCTACAAGGATGTCCGCCTGTGCGTCGACGAGGCCGAGGCGCTCGGCGTGCCGATGGTCGTGGGTGCGGCGGTGCGCCAGATGCTTGCCGTCACCAAGGCACGCTTCGGCGCCGATTCCGACTTCACCCACATCGCCAGGGTGCTGGAAGAATGGGCGGGCGTCGAGATCCGCGATCAGGACCGGGGCGTGCCGGGAGAGAAGGCATGAGAACCGCAGGGAAGAACAGGGCCGAGCTGGTGCCATGATCGATCCCGACACCGATCGCGTGCTGATCACCGGCGCGGCGGGTGCCATCGGCACGGCGTTGCGCGCTGGCCTGCGCGGCCAGTGGCGGCACCTGCGTCTGAACGATATCCGGCCGCTGCAGGATCTGGGCGCCCACGAGCAGCAGGTCGTCGCCGACATCGCGGACCGGACGGCGGTCGAAGACATGATGCAGGACGTGCGCGCCCTCGTGCATCTCACCGGCGTCGGCGCCAACCACACGCTGGAGCAGCTCTTCCGGGTCAATGCGCGCGGCCTGTTCGACGTCTTCGAGGCCGCGCGCCTGGCCGGCGTGCAACGCATCGTCTTCGCCAGCAGCAACCACGCCTTCGGCTGCTATCCGATCACCGAGAAGGTCTCGCCCGCCCTGCCGCCGCGGCCGGACAGCATGTATGGCGTCTTCAAGGTGCTGGGCGAGACGATGCTGCGCCAATACTACGACCGTTACGGCATCCGCTCGGTGTCGCTGCGCATCGGCACGTTCCGCCCGGCCCCCATCGATCAGCGCTCGCTCGCGACCTGGCTCAGCCCGCGCGACGCCGCGCATCTGATCGATGTCTCGCTGCGCCACCCGGATCCGGGCTGCCTGGTGGTCAACGGCTATTCGAACAACAGCCGCCTGAAGACCTTCGATCCCAATTGGGCGACGCTGGGCTACCAGCCGCAGGACAACGCCGAGGACCATCGCGCGATGCTGCGCGCCCAGGGCGTGGACGTCGACGCGGCCGACCGCGGCGAATGGGAATGGCCGGAGCATGGCGGATCGTTCGTCCGCATGCCCGAGCGGCCGGTTCGTTAGCCTGCCGCTGCCATCCCTCGCTGGGCGCGGGATGACAGCGCGTTCGATCGACAGCGCGCCGCCCTAGAATTCCAGCAGGTTGTCCCGCAGGAACTTGTGGGCGTAGGCCTTGCGCGTCACGCCGCGGCGCTGCAGCTCGGGCACCAGGCCGTCGCACACTTCGATCACGTAGCGGCGGTCGAAGTAGCTGTTGAAGATCAGGAAGCCGTCGCCACCGACTTCCTCCATGATCTCCTGCATCAGGCCGGCGACGTGGTCGGCGGTGCCAGTGTATTCGATGCCGGCCTTGCGCGCATAGGTCTGCAGGATCGAGCGCGGCGTCTTGCCCAGCCACTTGGCCAGCGAGGACTGGTGGCCATTGGTCGTCAACGTCATCGGCAGCGGCTCGTCGAGGTCGAACTTCGAGAAGTCGATGCCGGTCGTGCGCGACATGCCCGACAGGTGCAGGTCGAGATGCGCCTCGGCCTCGACCTGCTCCATCTTTGCCCGTTCGCGCGCCGCTTCCATGCTCACATCGATGATCGGATGGGCGAGGAAGAGCACCTTGATGTCGTCGGGATTGCGGCCGAGCTCGACGGCCTGCTTGCGCACTTTGTTGCGATAGGCCTTCATCGTCTCGATGCTGCCGCCGCCCTCGGTGATGATCGTATCCGCCCAGCGCGAAGCGAAGAGCTGGCCGCGCGGCGAGCCGCCGGCTTGGCAGATCGGTACGCGGCCCTGCGGCGAGCGCGGCGCATTGAGCGGCCCGCGCACCTTGAAATACCTGCC